>NZ_JBFPJR010000010.1:0-130259 GCF_040838215.1 Nocardioides eburneus
GGTTGGGGCGGCCCCTCCACGCGTCTGAGCGCCCTGGGCGGGTCGGTCTCAGTCGGCGAGCAGCTCACGCACCCGCGGGACGACCTGCGTGCCGTACAACTCGATCGAGCGCATGAGGTGCTCGTGGGCGAGCGGACCGTTGCTGTACTTCAGATCGAAGCGGGTCGCCCCGAGCGCCTTGAGCGTCGCTGCGATCTTCTGCGCCACGGTCTCCGGCGACCCCACGAAGAGCGCCCCGGCGTCGGCCTCACGGGCGATGTCGTTCATCGAGCTCGGCGGCCAGCCGCGCTCGCGACCGATCCGGTCGCGGTTCGCCTTGAAGTGTGGGAAGAGCAGCTCGCGTGCCTCCTCGTCGGTGTCGAAGACGAAGCCGGGGGAGTGGACACCGATCGGGAGCGCGGGCTGTCCCGGGTGGAGCTCGTCCAGCGCGCGACGGTAGAGGTCGGCGTACGGCGCGAATCGCGCGGGAGCCCCGCCGATGATGGCGAGCATCATCGGGAAGCGATAGCGCGCCGCGCGTACGACGGACTCGGGTGACCCTCCGACGCCGATCCAGGCAGGGAGCGTCCCCCGGTCCGTCTTCGGGAAGATCTCCGCGTCGAGCGGGCCGCGGACGGTGCCCTCCCAGGTGACGTGCTTCTCGTCGCGGAGCCGCGCGAAGAGGTCCAGCTTCTCGCTGAAGAGGACCTCATAGTCGGCGAGGTCGAAGCCGAAGAGCGGGAAGCTCTCCGTGAAGGACCCGCGGCCCAGCGTGACCTCGGCGCGGCCGTTGCTGAGCGCATCCAGGGTGGCGAAGCGCTCGTAGACGCGGACCGCGTCGTCGGAGCTCAGCACCGTGACGGCGGTCCCGAGGGTGATGCGCTCGGTCTGCCCCGCGAGCGCGGCCAGCACGACGTCGGGCGCGCTGATGGCGAAGTCGGGGCGATGGTGCTCGCCCACGCTGAAGGCGTCGATGCCGACATGGTCGGCCAGGATCCCCTCGGCGACGACGTTGCGCAGCACCTCGGGGTAGGGGAGCGGCTCGCCGTTCGCGTCGTGGGTCACGTCGCCGAACGTGTCGAGCCCGAGCTTCACCGTGGTGTCTGTCATTCCTGCTCCCATCATGGTTGAGCAGTCAACAAGATCTGCGCCCTGGGGATTCCCGGTGCAAAGTCAGTCGGCCGAGTCAGCTCCATGGAGGCAGACTCGCCCGAGAAGACAGATCGAGCCGGCGTCCATGGACGCCGACTCGATCTGGGTGATGGTGCGGTGAGGATCAGTGGTCGCCGCGGAGCGGCTCGTCCTCGGTGAGGCGGTGGCCGTCGAACTGGTGGCCGTCGGCCGGGTGACCCTCGAGGGTCGCGACCGCGTGGGCGTCGTGCTCGGCGTGGGCGTGGGCCTCCTCGAGCTCCTCCGTGGTCGGCTTCTGCACGTCGTCCTCGTAGTAGAGCGTGCGGATCCGCGAGCGAAGCGTGGGCTTGCCGTTCGCCTTGAGCTCGTCGTCCTCGCCGGCCGGGCCGCGGTCGCGGACCGTCATGGCGAAGGCGCGAGCCTCGTCGATCGGCAGGTGCTTCTCGGAGTATGCGCCCTCGGCCGACCGCATGATGATGCCGGTCTCGTAGCCGTGGAGCAGCGTCTCGTTGTCGTGACGCTGGAGCGAGATGCACCAGCGGCGGGTGACGTAGAACGCGATCACCGGCGCGACGAACACGAGAGCGCGCAGCGCGTAGGTGATGTTGTTGATCGAGGAGTGGAGCTTGATCGCGATCAGGTCGTTGCCGCCGGCCAGCCAGAACATGGAGTAGAGGGTCATCAGGGCGACCATCGTGGCCGTGCGGGTCGGCGCGTTCCGCGGACGCTGGAGCAGGTGATGCTCACGCTTGTCACCGGTGATCCAGCTCTCCAGGAAGGGAAGCAGGAGGAGCACGGTGAAGAGCAGACCGGGCAGCACGATGACCGGCAGGAAGATGTTCCACGACCAGGTCGAGCCCCAGAAGTGGGACTCCCAGCCCGGCATGATGCGGAGCGCGCCGTCGGGCCAGCCCATGTACCAGTCAGGCTGCGAGCCGGCGGTCACCTTGGTCGGGTCGTAGGGACCGTACTTCCACACGGCGTTGATCGACAGCAGGCCACCCATGAGCGCCGTGACGCCGAAGGTGATGAAGAAGAACCCGCCCGCCTTGGCGGCGTAGACCGGAAGCATCGGGAAGCCGACGACATTGTTCTCCGCACGGCCGGGACCAGGCCACTGCGTGTGCTTGTGGTAGACGAGCAGCAGCATGTGGGCTGCGATCAGCGCGAGCAGCAGGCCCGGGATGAGCAGGACGTGGATGGTGTAGAGACGCGGGATGATCGAGTCACCGGGGAACTCGCCTCCGAAGAGGAAGAACGAGATGTAGGTGCCGACGATCGGGATCGACTTCATGAAGCCGTCCGCGGCCCGGACACCGGTGCCGGAGAGCAGGTCGTCGGGGAGCGAGTAGCCCGTGAAGCCCTCGAGGGTGCCGAGGAGCAGCAGGAGCGAGCCGATCACCCAGTTGAGCTCGCGCGGCTTGCGGTGAGCACCGGTGAAGAACACGCGGAGCAGGTGGATCATCATCGCCGAGATGAAGAGCATCGCGGACCAGTGGTGCATCTGCCGCATGAGCAGACCGCCACGCACCTCGAACGAGAGGTGGAGCGCGGAGGAGTAGGCCTCCGACATCTCCACGCCACGCAGCGGCGCGTAGGGACCCTGGTAGCTCAGCTCGGACATCGAGGGCTTGAACCACAGCGTCAGGAAGATGCCCGAGAGCAGCAGGACGACGAAGCTCCACAGGGCGATCTCACCGAGCATGAAGGACCAGTGGTCCGGGAAGATCTTGCGCAGGTTCTTCTTGCCCATGGCCGCGAGGCCGAGGCGCTCGTCCGACCAGGTGGCCAGCGCGCCGAGACGTGTCGGCTTCGACGCGGTGGCGGCGTTGCCTCCGTTGCTGGAGGCGACCTTCGAGGTGTCGACGCTCACTGACCCGTCTCCTCACCGCTGGTCTTGGTGTAGTTGTCGTAGACGTCCTGGAGCGAGTGGGTGTTGCGCTCCCAGTAGCTGGGGCCCACAGGCTCAGGGTAGTCGCCGAGAGCGATGAGGAAACCCTCATCGTCGACGCCCAGCGGAAGCTGGGGGAGGTGGCGACCGGCCGGACCGAAGATCACCTTGCCGCCGTCCGCCAGGTCGAAGGTCGACTGGTGGCAGGGGCAGAGCAGGTGGTGGGTGGTCCGCTCGTTGAGCGAGATCGGGCAGCCGACGTGGGTGCAGATCTTGGAGTAGGCGACGATGCCCTGGACGGACCAGTTGCGGGTCACGTCGCTGACGATGTCGTCGGGGTCCATGCGCAGCAGCACGGTGGCGGCCTTCGACTTGGCGACCTGCAGCGGGGCGCCCTCGAGGACGTCGTCCTCGGCGACGGGCATGCCCTTGTCCTTGCCGAAGATGATCTCCGGCTCGGCGTTGACCAGGTCACCGATCTCCAGGTCGCCCGGACGGATCGGCGTGCCGATGACGTCGCGGACGACGCGCATCTGGCTGCGCCAGACGGTGTGCTCGAGACCCGCGCCGGGGTAGTCGGCGGCCGCGGTGACGTCCTTGTTGGTGGGGCCGAGGTCCTTGAGCAGGACGACGGCGGGCACACCCAGGAGCGCGACCGAGCCGATCAGGGTGTTGCGGATCAGCGGGCGGCGGCCGATGCCGGACTCCTCGAGACCGGCCTGGAGCGCCGCGACCGTCATCGAGCGGTCCTCGCCCGAGGAGGAGGCCGGGTGACGGAGCTCGACCATCTCGACGTCGGCCATGAGCTTGCGGGCCCACTGGATGACGCCGATGCCGATGAAGAGCAGGGCGCCGCCGAGAGTGCCGCCGAGCGCAAGGTTGGACGCGCCCCAGCCGAGGAACGTCGGGCCGTCGACGCCGGTCTTGAGCGTGATGTAGAAGACGACGAACAGGACGGTGAAGACCGCCGAGAGGCCGAAGAACGTGGCGACCTGGCGCTCAGCCCGCTTCTCCGCCCGGGGGTCGACGTCCGTCGGACGCCAGTGATGCTCCGGGAGACCGGGGTCGGGCAGCAACGCGTCGGTGTGCGCCTCGATCTCGTGGGAGCCGTCGTGAACCTCGGTCACGCCTCCAGTCCCTTCTTCTTCTTCGTCGAACGCGTGGTGTGGGCGGCGATCCAGACGGCGAAGCCGACGAGGACGCCGAGCCCGACGACCCACGCGAAGAGGCCCTCGGACACCGGACCGAGCCCGCCGAGGCTGAAGCCGCCGTACCCGGGCTGCTTCTTCATGGACTCGACGTAGGCGATGACCGCCTTCTTCTCCTGCGGGCTGATGTTGCCGTCGGAGAAGGTGTCCATCGACTGCGGGCCGGTCAGCATGGCCTCGTAGATGTACTTCGGGTCGGTGTCGAGCAGCTTGGGCGCGTAGCCGCCGCGCGGCATCGCGCCGCCCTCACCGGTGAAGTTGTGGCAGGCGGTGCAGTTGGTGAGGAAGATCTGGCCGCCGAGCGTGACGGCCTCCTCCTTCGCCTTGTCGCTGCTGTAGGTGCTCGGGTCGTACTGGTTCTTCTCCGGCACGGCCGGGCCCGCGCCGAGGCTGGCGACGTACGCCGCGAGGGCGTCGATGTCGTCCTGCTCGAACGTCGGGCGCTTCTTCTGCACCTGGGCGCCCGGCTGGGCCATCGGCATACGGCCGGTGCCGACCTGGAAGTCGACCGCCGCCGCGCCGACGCCGATCAGCGACGGGCCGAGCAGCTTGCCGTCCTGCGCCTTGAGGCCCTCGCCGTTCTGACCGTGGCAGGTCGAGCAGCTCACGAGGAACAGCGCGCGCCCCTTCGCGACCTTCTCCGCCTGCGTCTGGTCGGACTGGGCGGAGGAGGCGGGGGAGAAGACGGCGTACAGGCCGCCGGTGAGTGCGAGCGCGACGAGCAGCAGCACGACACCGGCGAAGGGGCGGCGACGATGCCGCGAGAGACGACCGACGGAGCGGTTCAGGAAACGCACATTCAGTCCTTGTTCTTCGACGGTCGGGAAATCACTTGATCAGGTAGATCGTGGCGAAGAGGCCGATCCACACGACGTCGACGAAGTGCCAGTAGTAGGACACGACGATCGCGCTGACGGCCTGCTCGTGGGTGAACTTCCGGGCGACGTAGGTCCGGCCGAGCACGAACAGGAAGGCGATCAGCCCGCCGGTGACGTGGAGGCCGTGGAAGCCGGTGGTGAGGTAGAAGACGGTGCCGTAGGGGTCGTTCGCACCGAGGACGCCGGAGTTGAGCTTGATGCCCTCCTGGATCAGGGAGGCGTACTCCGTGGCCTGGCCGGCGATGAAGACCGCGCCCATGACGTAGGTGAGGATGAACCACTCACGCAGACCCCACTGGGCCACGTTGAGGACCGAGCCCTTGCGCCCGACCTGGCCGCGCTCGGCGGCGAAGACGCCGAGCTGGCAGGTCAGCGACGACAGCACCAGGATCGTGGTGTTGACCGACGCGAACGGCACGTTGAGATGGGACGGGTCCGCCTCCCACACGCCGGGGCTGACCGAGCGGATCGTGTAGTACGCCGCGAAGAGGGCTGCGAAGAACATCAGCTCGCTCGAGAGCCAGATGATCGTCCCCACGCTCACCATGCTCGGGCGGTCGTGATGGCCGTGCAGCCGGGATGCCGGAATCGTCGAAACTGTCGCCACGGGCGCCATTATGTCGTGACCGTTCCGGGACGGCACCCCGACCCCCTGACGTTGGTCGTCGTTGATGTCACAACGACCGGTTTCGCGCGCGAGGACGGCGGTGAGAGGCGCCTGCCATGAGCGCGCGTACGACGGTAGAGTCGCGGCCGTGACCGACCCTACGAAGCCGCTCAAGGTGCTCGTCTACAGCGATGACGTCGACGTCCGCAAACAGGTGATCCTCGCGCTCGGCCGGCGTCCGCACCCCGACCTTCCCGAGGTGGAGTACGTCGAGGTCGCGACCGAGCCGGTCGTCGTCGCGCAGATGGACGCGGGTCACATCGATCTCGCCGTCCTCGACGGCGAGGCCGTCCCGGCCGGTGGCATGGGCATCGCGAAGCAGCTCAAGGACGAGCTGCGGCACTGCCCGCCGATCGTGGTGCTCACCGGCCGGCCGCAAGACGGCTGGCTGGCGACCTGGTCGCGCGCGGAGGCGTCGGTGTCGCACCCGCTCGACCCGGTCGAGCTCGCGCGGACCGTCGTCGGTCTGCTCCGGCCCGCCCACGCCACCGCGTGAGCGCCTGGGCCGAGGTCCTCACCACCCTGGTGGCGGGGGAGGATCTGACCGCCGAGGCGACCGCGTGGGCGATGGGCGAGATCCTCTCCGGGGACGCCACGCCGTCACAGATCGCCGGGTTCGCCGTGGCGCTGCGCGCGAAGGGCGAGACCGTCGAGGAGATGGTCGGCCTCGCCGACGGCATGCTCGCCAAGGCCAACCCGATCTTGGTGCCCGGTCGCCTGCTCGACATCGTCGGCACCGGCGGCGACCGGTCGTTCTCGGTCAACATCTCCACCATGTCGGCGATCGTCGCTGCGGGTGCGGGCGCGAAGGTCGTGAAGCACGGCAACCGTTCCGCCTCCTCGAAGTCGGGCTCCGCCGACGTCCTCGAGGCGCTCGGCATCCGACTCGACCTGCCGGTCGAGCGGGTCGCGGCGATGGCGGAGGAGGCCGGGATCACGTTCCTGTTCTCGGCCGGCTTCCACCCGGCGATGAGGTATGCCGCGGTCCCGCGCCGCGAGCTCGGCATCGGCACGACCTTCAACTTCCTCGGGCCGCTCACCAACCCGGCCCGTCCCGCCGCCAACGCGATCGGCTGCGCCGACGCGAGGATGGCGTCGGTCATGGCGGGCGTCTACGCCGCACGCGGGGTGGACGCGTGGGTCTTCCGAGGCGACGACGGTCTGGACGAGCTGACCACGACCACCACCTCGCGGCTCTGGGCCGTGCGTGCCGGGGAGATCACCGAGCACACCCTCGAGCCGCTCGACCACGGTCTCGCCCGGGCCACTACCGAGGACCTGCGCGGCGGCGACGCCGCCCACAACGCCGAGGTCGTACGACGCCTGCTGGCCGGCGAGCGTGGGCCGGTGCGCGACGCCGTGCTCCTCAACGCGGGCGCCGCGCTCGCGGTCTACGACGCCGGCGACGGCACCCTCGATGAGCGGCTTGGCGCGGGCATCGCCCGGGCAGCCGAGGCCATCGACTCCGGCTCGGCGCAGCGGCTGCTCGAGCGGTGGGTCGAGGCGTCGTCGCGCTGACTTCTCGGCGGGAACGGGTGACTTCTCGGCGGGGACGTCAGTCCAGGCCGAGGCTGAACGCCGACTCCAGGTCGTGCTGGGAGTAGGTGCGGAAGGCGATGTGGGTCTCCGTGGACTGGATGCCGGGGACCTTGTTGACCCGGTCGGCGACGACGGTCGCGACGTCGTCGTGGGTGCGGACCCGCACGATGGCGATGAGGTCGATCTGGCCGGTGACGGAGTAGACCTCGCTGACGCCGTCGAGACCGGCGAGCGTCTCCGCCACCTCCGGGATCCGGGCGACGTCGGCCTTCACGAACACGATGGCAGTGATCACCAGGGCAGCGTAACGGTCAGCGCGCGGGTTGGTGGACGGTCGGGAGCGTGCGTCGCTCGTCGAAGGGCACCAGCGTCTTGCGGGACTCGTTGACCGCGTCGTGCAGGGCGAGGTGTCGGCTGGCGCCGCCGATCGGGCAGGTCCACTCGCCGTCGACGTCGACCAGGCGGATCCCGGGCGACTCCAGCCAGCGCAACACCAGCTCGGTCTCCTCGGCGCTCGCGGCCGGGACGGGGCCGGGTGCGGCGGGGACGGTCTCGGCGGACGCGCGCAGCGAGGCGACGTAGTCATGGGCGTCGGCGCCGGCGGGGATCACGCCGGCGGCCGCCAGGCGTCCGCGCCGGACCACATGCACCGCCCAGCGGCCATCGTCCTCCCGACGGGCGGCGACCACCTCCGGGCAGCGGGTGAGGGCGGACAGCCGCTGGGTGCGCGCCGCGGCACGGACGAAGGCCGCGAGCCGGTCGCGGTGGACGCCGGCCTCCTCGAAGCGCTCCTCCTCGGCGAGCGCGGTCATCCGGCGGTTGATCGCGTCGACGACCTCGTCGGGCCGCTGGCGCAGCGTGTCGCGGAGCTGGGCGACCAGCGCGGCATAGGTCGTCTCGTCGACGCTGCCGTCGCAGGGGCTCAGGCAGCGGCCCATCTCGGCGAGCACGCAGGGTGACTTCGTCGGCGTGCGGCCGAGCCGCTCGGAGCACTGCCGGATCGGGAAGGTGTCGTGGAGGGCCTGCAGCGCCTTCTCCGCGACCTTCTTGGAGCTGAACGGACCGAGGTAGTCGGCGTCGTCGTCGAGGACCCGCTTGACCAGCGAGAGCCGGGGCCAGGGCTCGCGGGTCAGCTTGACGAAGTGGACCTTCTCCGGGAAGCGGGAGCGGCGGTTGTAGCGCGGCTTGTGCTCGGCGATGAGCCGCAGCTCGCGGACGGAGGCCTCCAGGGCGGTGGCGCACTCGATCCCGGTCACGGTCGTCGCCAGGCCGACCATCTCGCCCATCCGGGAACGGGTCTCGGAGGCGGTGAAGTAGGAGCGCACACGGGTGCGGAGGTCCTTCGAGGTCCCGACATAGAGCACCCGGGAGCGGTCGTCGCGGAAGAGATAGACCCCCGGCGCGTGGGGGAGCGTCTCGGCGAGGTGGCGCTTCTTGCGCTGCGCGGCGCTGACCCGGGAGGAGAAGGTCTGGAGCTCCTCGAGGGTGTGGACGCCGAGGTTGCCGAGCCGCTCCATCAGCCCGTGGAGCACGTCGACGGTGGCGCGGGCGTCGGAGAGGGCGCGATGGTTGGGCGTCGTGGTCGCGCCGAAGGCGACCGCGAGCGAGCTGAGCTTGCAGTTGGGCGCGTCGTCGCGCGTGATCACCCGGCGGGCCAGCTTGGCGGTGTCGACCACCTCGAACGCCGGCCACGGCCGCCCCTGCTTCTCCGCGAAGAAGCGCAGGAAGCCGACGTCGAACGGCGCGTTGTGGGCCACCAGGACGCAGCCGCGGGCGAACTCGAGGAAGGCGGGCAGCGCGGACTCGATCCCCGGGGCGTCGGCGACCATGGCGTCGCTGATGCCGGTCAGGACGGCGATGAACGGCGGGATCCGGGTGGCCGGGTTGACCAGGGTCTGGAACTCGCCGAGGATCTCGCCGCCGCGGACCTTCACGGCGCCGATCTCGGTGATCATCGAGCCGCCCTCGGCCGAGCCGCCGGTCGTCTCGAGGTCGACGACGCAGAAGGTCAGGTCGCGCAGTGGCCGGCCGAGCTCGTCGAAGCTGCGCTGGGTCTCCCAGCGCGAGACCCGCCGCTCGAGGGCCTTGCGCCGCAGCTCCTCGCGGGCCGCCCGGACCAATGTGCTGCTCATGGCGATGACGTTAGGGGCGAGGACCGACAGTTCCCGGGAGGAATCGCGGAGGGCGAAGTACGCCGCCCGCCTATCCTTCACCGCATGACGGCCCCGACGACGCCTGCGCTGAGCGCCCTCCCGGACGCCGTCCGCGGCAAGGTCGTCAGCCTCGTCGCGGCGGCTCTCCCCGAGGTCGTCCGGCTTCCGCCCGCGCTGGCGCGGGTGGCGTCGTTCGCCCCGGCGCGCCGCGCGAAGGCGGGCGCGACCATGATCGTCGCCGCGCTCGGCGACGAGACCGGTGACGAGCTCCGCGAGCGGATCGCGCACCACCTGGCCGAGCCCGCCGGCGACCTGGACGGCGCCGACCCGGTCGAGGTGGCCGCGCGCGCCTGGCTGGTGCGTCCGGAGGGCTGGACCCAGGTCCTGGTCGAGGCGCTCGCCCGGATCGCCGGTGCCGCCGGCCCTGCCGCCGGCGAGGAGGAGGCGCGTCTGCGTGCGCGGGTGGCCTCCCTCGAGGAGGAGCTGCGGGACACGCGCGCCGACCGCCGGGCGCGGCTCGACGAGCTCAAGGCGGAGAACGCCACGCTGCGGCGCAAGCTCGGCGAGGCGCGCAGCCGCGCCCGCGAGGCGGGAACGGGGAGGGAGGAGGCGCTCGCGGAGGCGCAGGAGGCGCGGTCGCGCGCCGAGGAGCAGGTCGCCGAGCGGGACCGGACGGTGCGCCAGTTGCGACAGCAGGTCGAGCGGCTCGAGTCGGAGCTCGGCGCGCAGCGCCGCGCCGTACGCCAGGAGCGGGACGACGCCGGCCTGCGCGCCCGCTTCCTGCTCGACACCCTGCTCGACGCCGCCTCGGGGCTGCGCCGCGAGCTCGCGCTCCCACCCGTCAACGGCGCGCCGGGGGACCGGGTCGAGGCGGAGCTCACCGGACTGACCGCGTCCGGTGCCGCCACCGTCGTGGTAACGGGCGGCCCTCACCTGGAGCAGTACCTCGCCATGCCGCGGGTGCGGCTGATCGTCGACGGCTACAACGTCAGCAAGAGCCTGTGGCCGAGTTCGTCCCTCGAGGCGCAGCGGATCCGCCTCCTGCAGGCGCTCGCGCCGGTCGTCGCCCGCACCGGCGCCGAGACGACGGTGGTCTTCGACGCCGCCGCCTCGGAGCACCGTCCGGCCGTCGCCGCACCGCGCGGCGTCAAGGTCGTCTTCAGCCCGCTCGGGATCATCGCCGATGACGTCATCCGCGACCTGGTCGCCGCCGAGCCGGTCGGGCGGGTCGTCCTGGTGGTCACCGACGACCAGGAGGTCGTCCGGGACGTACGCCGCGACGGGGCGCGCCCCGTCGCCGTCTCCGCGCTCGCGGGGCTGCTGGGCTAGCGATCCGACACGCCGGTGCGCGACACGCCGGTGAAAACTGTCGGTGGCGCCTGGGAGCGTCACCGACATGACGACGAGAATCGACTGTGACACCTGCGCGGTGCGCGGGCTGGCCTGCCACGACTGCGTGGTGACCGTCCTCCTCGGCCCGCCGCCCGAGCTGACCTTCGACGACGAGGAGCGCCGCGCGCTCGACGTCCTGGCCGAGGGTGGCCTCGTGCCGCCGCTGCGGCTCGTGGAGCCTGTCGACCCGCCGCGGTTCGAGAGCGACCCGCACGACGACGAGGGGCTCGCCTTCGGATGACCGCGGCCGTGACGTCGGACACGAAGACACGGTCCGTTCGCGGCGTCACCACAGGTTCTCCACAAAATCTCTCGGGGGGATTGGCAAGCGCCCCGGACGCTCGGCTACTGTCAGGGCACTTGGTGCTCGTGGAAGTGGGCCAACCGGTCCGCGCGAGCGCCGCGTCGAGTCTCGACCCGCATCGGGGTGGGTCGGGAGCCGGGGACCCACCGGCGCCGCTCGCGGTGCCATCTGGGGTGCATCCCCTGCAAGGCGGCCTGCCTCAGGCGAGCCGTGGAGCAGGGGTAGGGCCTGTCGTGCCCGAACCCGTCAGCTGACCCGGTAGGCGTACGACAAGCAAGGGAGACCGCCCGCTCGTGTTGAACGGTCGGAAGCGACTCGCCGCAGGTCTTGCGGTGGCCGCCGTCGTGGGGATCGCCGGGATCATCCCCACCGGCACCACTGCCGAAGCGAAGCCCTCGGTCAAGGACGTCCAGCAGCGCGTGGACACCCTCTACGAGCAGGCTGAGCAGGCCTCGGAGCACTACAACGACGCCCGCCTGCGCCTCAAGGCGCTGCGCTCGGAGCTCACGGACCTCAAGGCGGACCAGAACCGCCAGACGACGGCGCTCAGCGGCGTCCGCGAGCAGCTCCGTGACTCGCTGCTGGACCAGTTCGAGGGTTCCGGCATCTCGGCCGTCGGCCAGGCCGCGTTCTCCTCGGACCCCAAGGACTTCCTCGCCGGGATGACGACCGTCTCGGCGGTCAACAGCGTCCAGGGCGACCTCCTGGAGCGCTACCACACCCAGGTCAGCGCGCTCGACATCCGCCGCAAGGCGACGCAGAGCCGCGCCGACCAGGTCGCCAAGACCGAGGCGCAGCTCAAGAGCGACAAGGCGGAGATCCAGCGCAAGCTGTCCGACGCCAAGGAGCTCCTTGCCTCGCTGCAGGAGAAGGAGCGCCAGGAGGTCCTCTCCCGCGACTCCACCCGCCTGCCCACCTCCAACGTCCCGGTCAGCGGCCGCGCCGCCGCGGCGGTCCACTACGCGATGGCGCAGGTCGGCAAGGCCTACGTCTACGGCGCCGCCGGCCCGAGCGCGTTCGACTGCTCCGGCCTCACCATGATGGCGTGGGCCCAGGCCGGCGTCGCGCTGCCGCACTCGTCGTCGGCTCAGTACGGCATGGGACCCCACATCGCGGAGTCCGACCTGCGCCCCGGCGACCTGGTCTTCTACTACAGCCCGATCAGCCACGTCGGCATGTACATCGGCAACGGCCTCATCGTGAACGCCGAGAACCCCTCGGTGGGCGTCAAGGTGACCGGCCTGCACACGATGCCGTACGTCGGCGCCGTCCGGCCCGGCTGAGCCGGCCGCTCCACGGCTGAGCCGCTCCGCTGGCCGAGCAGAGACGCCTCAAGGCCGGTCGCCCACGCTGGTGGGTGGCCGGCCTCGCGTCGTTCCTGGCCCTCGTCGTCGCGGGCGTGCTGGTCTGGCAGCTGCACGGCTCGGGGGAGTACGTCGCCCCGCGACCGTCCCCCTCCGCTGCGCCCCAGGCCGACCCCGGGGCCGCCAGCAGCGCCCTGAGCGCGTTCGTGGCCGATGTCCACGCGCGCCGGACGGTCCCCGGCAGGAGCGCGGAGGCGGTCGTGCTGCGCAACGCCGCCGCCGTGCGGGTGACCGACTTCTCGGCCCGCTTCGTCGCCCAGAGCGGCACGGTCGCCGCCGACGGCTCCTGGAGCGCCGATGTCGAATACACCTGGCGCTTCGCCGGCTTCGACGCCCGGTCGGTGACCGAGGAGGTGTTGACCCGCTTCGCTCCGGCGAGCGGCCACACGCTCCGCATCGCCGGCTTCGGCGGGGAGGCGGGCTCCGACGATGACGAGAAGACGCCCGTCTGGCTCTCCGGGGCGGTCGAAGTGCGTCGTACGCCGGGGACGCTGGTGCTCGTCCGCGGCGACGCCAAGGAGGCGGAGCAGTACGCCGCGCTGGCGCGCACGGCCGTCACGACCGTCCGTCGGGTCCTGCCGTGGCCGAAGCCCCACCTCGTGCTCGAGGTGGCGGCCGACGAGGCCGGCCTGGAGGCCGCGCTCGGCGCGACGCAGGGCAGCTATCGCGAGGTCGCCGCGGTGACGGCCACCGTCGACGGCTCCGGGAGCCCGTCGGCGCCGGTGCACGTCTTCGTCAACCCCGACACCATCGGCGCGCCCGACAGTCAAGGTGCCCAGGTCGTCATCAGCCACGAGGCGACCCACCAGGCGACGAACGCCGCGACCGACACCGACCTGCCGATCTGGTTGAAGGAGGGCTTCGCCGACTACGTCGCGCTGCGCGACGTCGACCTGCCGCTGCGCACCACGGCCGGCCAGATCCTCAAGGACGTGCGCAAGAACGGGCCGCCCAGCCACCTGCCGGGGGAGGCGGACTTCGACTCCCAGGCCGACACCTTCGGTGAGGAGTACGAAGCCGCGTGGCTCGCCTGCCGCGTGCTCGCGGAGGTCGGCGGCGAGGACGGCCTGGTCGAGGTCTACGACCGGGTCGAGGCCGGCGCGCCGCTGGCCCGGGCCCTCCGGTCGGTCACCGGCCTGTCGGTGGGGGAGTTCACGAAGGCCTGGCAGGAGCATTTGTCACACTGGGCGGCGTGACGCGACTCTCCTGGCTGGTCCTGACGGTCGGGGCGGTGGCGTTCGTCGTGGTCGCCTGGCTCCTCATCCCGTGGCATCCCTATCCCGGCGGCCCGCTCCGGCTCCCGGCCGCCGACTCGGTCTTCACCCAGGCGCAGATCGACCGGGCCACGGCGTACTCCCACGTCGCGCGCTGGATCGGCCGCAGCGCGCTCGTGGTCTCGGTGGTCGTGGCCTGCGTGCTGGGCTTCACCCGGGTCGGCCGGTGGGTGACCTCGCGGCTGCCGGGCCCGTGGCCGGTGCGTGCCGTCCTCGCGGTGCTGGTCGTGGTCGTGGTGGGGCGGCTCTTCACGCTGCCGCTCGAGATCGCGTTCCAGCGGGAGGAGCGGATCTACGGGCTCTCCTCGCAGCCGTGGTCGCTGTGGCTGCGCGACCAGGGTGTCTCGACCGGGATCTCGGTCGTCGCCGCCTCGCTCGCCGTGCTGGCGCTGCTGGCTTGCACTCGGCGCTGGCGGCGCTCCTGGCCGCTCGTGGCGGGTGTGCTGCTCGCCGTGCTCGTCGTGCTGGGCTCGTTCGTCTATCCCGTGCTCGTCGAGCCGCTGTTCAACCACTTCACGTCGCTGCCCGACGGGCCGCTGCGCACGCAGGTGATGGCGCTCGCCCAGAAGGAGGGTGTCCACGTGGACGACGTCCTCGTCGCGGACGCCTCGCGCCGGACGACGACGCTCAACGCCTACGTCACCGGCTTCGGCAGCACCCGCCGGGTCGTGCTCTACGACACGCTGCTCGACAGCACCTCGCGGCGGGAGGTCCTTTCCGTCGTCGCGCACGAGCTCGGCCACGCCAAGCACAACGACGTCGCCATCGGCACGGGCCTCGGGGCCGCCGGCGCGCTCGTGGCTGTGGGCCTGCTCGGACTCATCGCGGGGCGACGGTACGACGGCCTGACCGACCCCGCCGCTGTACCCCTCCTGCTGGCGCTGTTCGTGCTCGGCAGCGCGCTCGCCACGCCGGTCGAGAACGTCCTCAGCCGGCAGATCGAGACCCGGGCCGACGTCGCGTCGCTGGTGACCACGCGGGACCTCGACGCGTTCGTCGACGTGCAGCGTCAGCTCGACGTGCGCTCGCTCACCGACCCCACCCCACCGGCGTTCTCGCAGTGGTGGTTCGGCTCCCACCCGACCTCGCTGCAGCGGATCGCGATCGCCCACCGGGTGCTCGGGAAGTAGCCGCCCGGCTCAGCTCGCGAGGCGGCCCAGCGAGAACAGCGCCGTCGTCAGGAGTACGGCGATCCCGGTCAGCAGCAGGCCGTAGCGTGCGCCCGGTGCTCTGCGACAGCGCCGGGTGAGGAAGGCCCGCACACGCCTCATCCTCGGTTCCTTCCTTCAGTGCAAAGGCGCCGCGGTCTAGGAGACCGCGGCGCCTTTGCTAGGACGATTGCCGTCAGTCGGTCGGGGTGTCGCAGTTGACCGTCGACGTCACGTCACCCTGCGTCGTGCTGCAGACGGTGTCGGCACTGTTGTGGAACATGTTCGTGATCTTCCCGCCGAAGAAGAAGACGCCGGCAATGACAACGAGCGCAATGCCCGCAACGAGCAGGCCATACTCGACGGCCGAGGCGCCGCGCTCTTCATTGCGCCGCATGGTGAAGATGTTCCGCAGGCTCGCGATGAAGCTGTGCATAGTTGTTTTCTCCCTCATGGATGCCCGGGTTGCTCCCCCGGGACCTGGTGTCGCGAGACACCCGCCCCGCGTGACTCCTATCGTTCCGAAGTCCCGGATCCGGCGAATCAGGCGAGCGTGCGAACCGGGATGGTCCGTTGGGACTATCCGCGGATGACACCGAGAGGACCAGGGTCTGGGCCGTTCGGGCACCGCGTCCCGTGCCACGAGTCTGAGCGCGCGAACGCCCCGATCGGAAGACTATCCGTCGGGGCGTTCGAAGCCGGAAGGACCGGCTGGAGAGGCTCAGGCGCTGATCGGCCGCACGCTGGAGAGCAGTCCGATCCGCATGGCGGTGACGAGCGCCTGGGCGCGGTTCTGGGCGCCGAGCTTCTGATAGATCCGGGCGATGTGGGACTTCGCCGTCGACTCGGAGAGATAGAGCCGGGAGGCGATCTGGGCGGCGCCGAGACCGTCGGCGAGCAGGACGAGGACCTGGTGCTCGCGCTCGGAGAGCTTGGTCGACTCGCCGCGGGCGCGGCGCAGCATGGCGCCCATCAGGCCGGCGCAGACGAACGATGTCGGCGCGACCACGGCGTGGCGGACGGCGCGGACGACCTCGCCGGCGGGCGCGTCCTTGCCGACGAAGCCGGAGGCGCCGGCCTCCATCGCGGCGAAGATCTGCTCGTCGCCGGAGTGCATGGTGAGGATGATGATCCCGACGGTGCGGTCGCGCTTGCGGATCGCCCGGACGATGTCGAGCCCGGTGCCGTCGCGCAGTTGCAGGTCGGCGACGACGACGTCGGGCTTGACCCGGTCGTAGGCCGCCACCGCCTCGGCCACGCTGCCGGCCTGCGCGGAGACGCAGAGGTCGTCCTGCTGGTCGAGGACGCCGGCGAGGCCGGCGCGGATGAGCTCGTGGTCGTCGACGAGCAGGATGCTCGTCTCGGACTGGCTGGGTCGGATCATGCGTCAGCTCCTTGGGTGACGGATTCCCGCACTCGCCCCGGGGAACGGGGCGCGGGGACGGTCACGGTCACGGTGAGGCCCCCACCCGGCGTGTCGCTGAGGGTGAGGTCGGCACCGATGAGGTGAGCGCGTTCCCGCATGATGGAGAGTCCGTGCGACCCACGGCGGGGGCCCTGGAAGCCGAGCCCGTCATCGGTGACGGTGATCGTGGCCTCCGGGGCGCGCACCTGGCAGTGGACGTCGATCCTGCGGGCGCGGGCATGCTTGACCGCGTTGTTGAGAGCCTCCTGGGCGATGCGGAAGAGCTCGCCCTCCACCTCCGGCCGGAGCCGGTCGGTGTGCTCGTCGAGGGTCACGTGGACCGGCACGCCCGAGACCTCCGCGAGGTTCCGGGCGAGCGTGCCGAGCGCGGCGCCGAGGCTCTCGCTGGCGCCGACGTTGGTGCGGAGCGAGACCAGCGAGCGGCGTACCTCCGCCACGATCGCACTGATCCGCTCGCGCAGGATCTGGAGCCGCTCGGGGGCGACCGGGCCGCCCGCGGCGAGGGCGTCCACGAAGTAGCCCAGCGACGCGAGGTCCTGGGCGACGCCGTCGTGCATCTCCCGGGCCAGCCGGCGCCGCTCCTCGGTCGTCGCGGAGTCGCGGAAGGCGGCGAAGAGGAGCGCGGTGTCGAGGTGGACCGCCCGGTCCCGCAGCCGCGCTCCGAGGCGCTGCAGGACGGCGGCCAGGCCGATGCTGTCGGGGTCGACGCGCTCGGAGAGTGCGCCCACGACGACGCCCGCCGTTCCGGCGTCGGTGGCCAGCGGGAAGGCGAAGTAGCGCCCGACCACGACCGGCATCTCCAGCGTCCAGGCCTCGACGCCGACCTCCTCGCAGACGGTGAGCTCCTCGGTGCCGAGCGAGCGGGTCAGCAGCGGCGTCAGTGCGTCGCCCCGCGGGACGTAGAGCGCCAGCGCCGAGGTCGGTAGCACGTCGCCGACCTCGGTGAGCACCTCGCCGCCGAGCGCGACCGGGTCCAGGTCGGTGTCGAGCCCATGGGAGATGGAGATGAGGCGGCGCAGCAGGCTCTGGGCGTGCCGGTACGGCGCGAGCGGGTCGCTCTCCCGGTGGAGCATGCCGTGCAGGAACGCGCCGATCAGCCCGAGGCCGAGTCCGGCGAAGCACCAGCTGAAGACGGCGTACGCCTGGTCGGGCGTCGGCTGCTGCCAGGCGGCGAGCATCACGGCGGCCAGCGCCCCGAGGACGGCGGCCAGCGAGCGCAGGAGCCCGCGGACGCTGCAGCACAACCCGGCGACGAACGGGGGTACGACGAGCGCACCCAGGACGGCGCGCGAGTCGTTCAGCGCGACACCGCAGAGCGCGCCGATCGCGATGCCCTCGAGGACGGTGAGCGCGCCGGGGATCGTGCCCGGCGCGCGGTCGGTCACCCCGTCGCCGGGATGGGCCTCGGCGAGGGTGGTGAGGACCCAGACCGCACCGATGGCGAGCAGCACGAAGACCGCGGTCGCATCCTGGGCCCACAGCACCGGCACCAGCAGCGCGACGAGCACGAAGAGGCGCGCCGTGGCGGCGAGGCGGAGTTGTTGCCGTCCTGGGAACACGGCGGCCGCTAGAACTTTCCCATGATCTGGAGGGCGGCGGGGCCCATGATCATGATGAAGAGGCACGGCAGGATGCAGAAGATGAGTGGGATGGTGATCTTCACCGGGACCTGCTGGGCCTTGGTCTCCGCCCACTGGCGGCGCTTGACCCGGATCTCGCTGGACTGGACGCGCAGCACGTTGGCGATCGGGATGCCGAACGCGTCGGCCTGGACCATCGCGCTGATGAAGGACTTGAGGTCGTCGAGCGAGGTGCGCTCGCCGAGCCCGCGGAGCGCCTCGGCCCGGCCTGTGCCGAGTTGCATCTCGCGCAACATCCGGGAGAACTCCTCGGCGAGCGGGCCCTCGGTGTTGCGGGCGACCTGCTGGACCGCGGCGTCGAAGCCGAGGCCGGCCTCCACGCTGATCGCCATCAGGTCGATGGCGTCGGGCAGCTCCTTGCGGAGCCGCTCGGTGCGGTCGTAGGCGCGCTGGTAGAGGAAGAGATCCGGCGAGAAGAAGCCCGCGGCCGCGCCGATGGCCGTCATGAGGATGCCGGTCATCAAGGAGACCCCGAAGATGACGCCGAGGCATCCACCCATGACGGCACCGAAACCAGCCGCCATCACCTTCCCGGAGACCACGCGGTCGACGGTCCAGCCAGTCGGGTTCCCGGCCAGATCGAGCTTGCGGCGGATCCGCTCAGCGCTGTCGGAGCCAGCGAGCCGGCGCCCTACCCGGAGGGCACGCTCGCGCGTCGGCTCAAGGATGCGGTCGGCGAAGGACCGGTCGAGGTCCTTCGTCAGCTCCTTCGGCGCGTCGGTCATCGCCTCGAGGACGGCCAGCGAGCGGGTCACGCCACCCTCGCCGGGCTGGAGCGCCATGGCGACGAGCGTGATCGCGCCAGTGACGCAGATGAAGCCGAGGAGCAGGAGCAGGATCACGTCAGACCTCCACCTTCACGAGCTTCTTCATCCAGAAGATGCCGACGAGCAGCCAGAGGATCGCGCCGACGAACATCACGAGGCCCCGGGGATCGTTGAACAGCGGCATGACGTATTTCCGGTTCGTCAGCAGCAGGTACACGAGGAAGAGTGGCGGAAGGGCGCCCAGCACGATCGCCGAAAGCTTCCCCTCGGCGGCGAGCGCGTCGACCTGTCGCCGGAGGTACTGCCGCTCACGCATGGTCCCGGCGACCGTGTCGAGAAGCTCGGCCAGGTTGCCGCCGACCTGCCGCTGGATCTTGATCGCCATCACCACCCACGCGAAGTCCTTGCTCTGGAATCGCTCGGCGATCCCTTCCAGCGCGTCCTCCAGCGAGACCCCGAGACGGTTCTCGATCAGTACCCGCTTGAACTCGGAGGCAATCGGCTCCTGCCCCTCGCGGACGACGGTGTCGACCGCCTGCGCGAGCGAGAGCCCCGCGGAGAGCGAGCCCGAGATGAGCTGCAGCGTGTCGGGCAGGATGGCGGAGAACTTCTTCTGCAGCCGGCTGCGGCGCAGGCCGAGATAGAACCACGGACCGACCGCGCCGAGCAGCAGGAAGATGAAGCCACCGAGGACTCCGCCGACGAGGAGCCCGAGCAGGGCCACGCCCACCGCGACGCCGAGGTGGAGCAGCAGCCATTCGGCCGGCTTGAGCGGGCTGCCGGCCGCCTCGAGCCGCCGGGAGATCCGGGCCTCGAGGCCGCGGTTGCGCCGCAGCAGGTCGTCGGCGGCCTTCTTCGCGCTCGCGATGACGTGGTCGGTGTCGCTCTTGTTGGCGCTCGGCGTCGGCGTCCGGGCGTGCTTGGCGGTGTAGGTGAGGATGCGCTGCTCGGGGCTCTCGACGGCCCGGCGGACCGGGACGAGTGCGAGCAGCAGGAGGAGCAGACCCAGGCCCACGACGGCCGCGCCGGCGTACATCGCCCAGCCGGGGAGCACGATGCCGCGCGTCGTCGACGACGACGGCAGAACCGTCGACGCGGCGACCGCGGTGGTGCTGGCGGTCGTGGTGGTCGAGCCGCTGCGCAGCTCGGTGTCGAGCGCGGAGGCGGTGAGCGCGGAGCCGGCCTCGGTGGGGATCCTCACCGCGACCTGACCCGACGTGCCGGTGAAGCCGGCCGGGAGGGTGGCGGTCACGACGAGCTGACGGCTGAGCGCGTCGGCCTCGGCCTCGAAGCGCTGCTGCAGCGTCGCGGGGTCCGCTTCGAGCACGTCACCGTCGGCAGGTCTCACCAGGCGGTGGAGCGCCGTGAGCGCGCTGTCGGACTCGTCCACGGCGACCGTGTCGATGAGCACCTTCGCGCGCGTGACCGCGGTGGCGGTCTGCGCGAGCGTGGCGCTGCTGCCGACGTCGGCACCGTCGGTGAGCACGAGGAGCGAGCGCTGGCCCTGGGGGCCGGCCAGGTCGATGGCCGCGCCCACGCCGTCGTACAGCTTCGTGCCGTGCGACAGGGTGAGCCCGTCGATGATCGAGCTCGCCTTCGCGCGGTCCTGCGACGGCGCGAGCGCCGTGGTGACGTCGCCGGCGAAGGTCACGATGCCGAGGTAGACGTCGTGGGGGAGCGTCGTGACGTACTCCTCCGCGGCGGTCTTGGCCGCGGCCAGCCGCTTCCCCCTCATCGAGTCGCTGGTGTCGATCGCGAGGATGGCGGTCCGGCGTACGACGGCATGCGACTGCGCCTGCTCGGCGGTCGCCTTCGCGGGGTCGCCGTCGATGGTCACGGTCACGCCGGAGAGGTCCGGCGTCGCGTCGGTCGGCACGGAGACGAGCATCCGGACGCCACCGTCGGTCTGCTCGAAGTGGGTGATCCGGGCGCCACCGGCGTCGGCGGCGCGTGCGGGCGAGCCCAGCATGAGCGCGCCGAGGACGACGCCCAGGGCAGCGACGAGTGCGGTGACGCGCCGGCCCCGCAGGAAGGGGCCCGTCACAGCCGGTCCGTCACGAAGATCAGCGGGTCGACGGTGACGTTGGCGTCCGCCATCTTCTCCAGCACCTTCGGGCGCAGGCCCGTCGGACGGATGCTGCCGAGGACGCGGCCGTCGCCGTCGAAGCCGGCGCTGGTGTCGAAGAGGAACACGTCCTGGAGGGTGATGACGTCGCCCTCCATCCGCTCCACCTCGGTGATGTGGGTGATGCGCCGGGTGCCGTCCTTGAAGCGGGTCTGGTGGACGATGAGGTCGACGGCGGAGGCGACCTGCTCGCGGATGGCGCGCACAGGCAGGTCCATGCCCGCCATGAGCACCATCGTCTCCATGCGGGCGAGCGTGTCGCGCGGACCGTTCGAGTGCAGGGTGCAGATCGAGCCGTCGTGGCCGGTGTTCATCGCCTGCAGCATGTCGAGCGCGGAGGCGTCGCGGACCTCGCCGACGATGATCCGGTCGGGACGCATGCGGAGGCTGTTCTTGACCAGGTCGCGGATGGTGACCGCGCCCTTGCCCTCGATGTTCGCGGGGCGCGCCTCGAGCCGGACCACGTGGTCCTGCTTGAGCTGGAGCTCGGCGGCGTCCTCGATCGTCACGATGCGCTCGTCGTCGGGGATGAAGCTCGAGAGCACGTTGAGCGTCGTGGTCTTCCCCGCACCGGTCGAGCCCGACACGATGACGTTGAGCCGGCCGCGCACGGCCGCCTCGAGGAACTCCCTGCTCTGCGGGGTGACCGACCCGAAGCGGAGCAGGTCCTCGATCGTCAGCGGGTCGGCGGCGAACTTCCGGATCGTCAGCGCCGAGCCGTCGACCGCGAGTGGCGGCACGACCGCATTGACGCGGCTGCCGTCGGGGAGGCGGGCATCGACCATCGGACTGGACTCGTCGACCCGGCGGCCGATGCGCGACACGATCTTGTCGATCGTGCGCCGCAGGTGGGCCTCGTCGGCGAAGTGGGCCTCGGCCCGCACGAGGCGGCCGTGCCGCTCGAGCCAGATGTCGTGGTGGCCGTTGACCATGACCTCGGAGACGTCGGGGTCGCGCAGGTAGGGCTCGATCGGCCCATAGCCCAAGATGTCGTCGGTGATCTCCTGCGTGACCCGGATGCGGTCACCCGTGCTCAGCGGCCGGTCCTGCGCGGACATCACGTCGGCGAGGACCGCGCGGACCTGCTTGTCGAGCTCCTGCTGGGTCATGTCGGCGTCGTACAACCGGGGCCCGAGCTGCTTGAGCAGCTCGCTGTGGACGCTGCTCTTGAGCTCCTCGAGACGCTCCTCCTGCTGGTCGCCGAGCTGACCGCCGAGCGTGCGGCGCGGCATCTCCTCGGCGGGCCGTTTCACGAACTCCACCGGGGCGTGCGCGCCGGGGTCGACCGGGGCGCCGTCGGGAGCGACGACCGCACGCCGCCGGCCGACGTACGGTGCGATCGGGGTGTCGTCGGGACCGGCGTCAGCCCCCGCGGGCTCAGGCGCGAAGTCACCGGCGTGGGCACCCAGGACGACGGGCCCGACATCGGACCCGGCGTCGGGGCCGCCGACGCGGGCACGGGCCGCGGCGAGGCGCTCGGCGAGGCTCATCTGCTACCTCCGCTTGAAGAACCGGCGGGCGGGGGCCTGCTCGGCGGGCTGGTCGGTGAGGGTGACCGGCGCGGCGATGTCCTGGCCCGCCAGGTGGGAGGCGAGCTGGAGCAGCGCGACGCTGCCGGGGTGGCGGGGGTTCCGCGTCACGATGGGGACGCCGGTGTTGGTCGAGGCGGCCACGTCGATCGACGACGCGACCTTCACCACCGGCGTGAGCCCGAGGATGCTCTCCACCCGCTCGGGGCCGAGGCCGACCTCGTCGTCGGAGCGGTTGAGCAGCAGGTGCCGGCGGTCGGGGGCGACGCCGAGGAGGTCGAGGGTCTCGAGCGCGACCTTGACGTTCTTGAGCGTGGGCACGTCGAGCGTCGCGACCAGCACGATGTCGTCGGTGGCGTCCAGGGCGGTGAGCGTCTGCTCGTCGAAGGACGGGGACGTGTCGAGGACGACGTAGTCGAAGGTCTCCCGCAGCGCGCGCAGCATCCGCGCGACGAGCGCGGGGGAGATCCGCTCGCGCACGTCCGGGTGGGTGGGCGCGGCCAGCACCATGAGGGAGCCCTCGTGGCGGGTCAGCAGGCCGTCGACCAGCTCGGCGTCGAGCGAGGACTCGGCGCCGATGGCGTGCTCGATCGTGTGGGTCGGGAAGAGCTGCATCGTGATCGCGACGTCGCCGAACGCCAGGTCGAGGTCGACCAGGCAGACCCGCCGGGCGCCCTGCTCGGTGAGTGCGAGGGCGAGGTTGACCGCCACGGTGGTCTTCCCGACGCCGCCCTTGGGGGACCAGACCGTGATGACCCGGCCCTGGTGGGCGGCGCCCGACGGCCCGCGCAGGGCTGTGAAGAGCTCGTAGGCACGCTCGACCGCCTTGGTCAGCGCCTTCGGCTCGTCGAGGGGTACGACGTCGCGCGCTCCCGCCTGCATGGCCGCGGCCAGCGCCTCGGTCGTGACCTCGTCGACGACGAGGACGACCGAGACGGTCGGGTGGGAGGTGCGCAGGGCATCGCAGACGACGAGGGCGTCGCCGAGCGGCATGGACGGACCCACCACGACGACGTACTCGTCATGGTGCTGGCCGAGCCAGGCCTGCATCCGGTCGGTGGTGGCGACCACCTGGGTGCCGGTCGGGAGGCCGGGGAGCAGGTCCGCGGCGCTGGCTTGTTCGGGTTCGATGACGACGGGCATGACTCACTTCACCTCTGGCTCACTCGAAGAGGTTGCCGAGATCGGTCCTGGGTCCGGCCTTCACGCCGCTCTTGGAGCCGAGGAGCGCGAAGGAGAGGGCGCCGTTCTGCTGGGCGAAGAGGACCTTCTGCGCCTGCTTCTGGGTGACGGCGAGCGTGATGAGCGTGTTGGGCAGCGTCTCCGTGGGGGCGGCCGAGCCGCCGGTGGCGCTGTCGGTGCTGGAGCCGGTGGACGTCGTGGTCCCCGCGGCGGGGGTCGAGCCGACGCCGAGCACGGTGACGTCGGGCAGCAGCAGCCGGGTGAAGGCGGCGCCGCCGGCGTCGCTGCCGTTGAGGAACACCGCGACCCGGGAGCCCGGCTCGACATAGCCGGCGACGCGGGCCGGGTCGGTGAGCGTCACCGAGATGGCGACGTGCTTGGCCGGGATCGGCAGGCTCGTGGTCGTCGCGGCGCCCGCCTTGTCGCCGAACTCGGCGGCGAGGATCTGCTGGCCGGGATAGATCGGGGCGAGCGCCGACGTGCCGGTCAGCGAGCTCACGCCCTCCTGGCCCAGCGCGCCGGGGACGACGTCGGCCGTGACGACCGACCGGGTGTCGATCTTCCCGGCCTTGACGGCGTCGTCGAACGACTCGCCCTGCGCGATCGCCTGCGTCGCGGTCAGGACCTGCCGGGTCGCGAACTGCGCCTGGGCGCGGCTGTCCGCGCCGTGGACGTAGAGCAGCACGAGGACCGCGCCCAGCGCGGCCACCAGTGCGGCGGCGACCACAAGAATCCTGCGTCGCTCCATGACGACCCCTCCACTGTGTGCGCTGCGGGCGCACCCCGTATCCCGTCGGGGATATCCCTCGTCGGGAACGCTAGTGGCGGGGGAAGGACCAGGAACCGGTTTTGAGACCGTACGAACGGGTGGTCTTCACGCCGCCGGTCTAGTCCGTTCGGGCTAGTGGGCGGTCGGTCAGCGGTAGAGCGCCTCGACCTCGTCGCGGAACTCGCGCATGACGACGTTGCGCTTCAGCTTGAGGCTGGGCGTGAGCTGGCCGCCCTCCTCGGTCCAGGCGTCGGGGATGATCTGGAACTTCCGGATCGACTCGGCGTGGGAGACGGCCTTGTTGGCGTCGTCGACGGCCTTCTGGATCTCGGCACGCAGGTCGGGGTCGTCGACGAGGTCCTCGATCCGGTCCGACTTGCCGCGGGCGCTCGCCCAGGCCGGGATCGACTCGGGGTCGAGGGTGACGATCGCGCCGATGAAGGGCTCGCCGTCACCCACGACCATGCACTGGTCGACGAGGAGGTGGGCACGGAGGCGGTCCTCGAGGACGGCGGGCGCGACGTTCTTGCCGCCCGCGGTCACGAGGATCTCCTTCTTGCGGCCGGTGATGCGGACGAAGCCCTCGTCGTCGACCTCGCCGAGATCACCGGTATGGAACCAGCCGTCGCTGAGCGCCTCCTCGGTGGCGTCCTCGTTGCCCCAGTAGCCGGTGAAGACCTGGCCGCCCTTGAAGAGCAGCTCGCCGTCGTCGGCGATCCGGACGGCGGTCCCGGCGATGGGCCGCCCGACGGTGCCGATCTTGATGGCGTCGGGGAGATTGACGGTCAGCGCGCCGGTCGTCTCGGTCAGGCCGTAGCCCTCCAGGACGGTGAGGCCGAGCCCGCGGTAGAAGTGGCCGAGCCGCTCGCCGAGCGGCGCGCCGCCGGAGACGGCGAACTCGCAGCTGCCGCCGAGCGCGGCCAGCAGCTTGCTGTAGACCAGCTTGCTGAAGACGGCGTGCTGGGCCTTGACCCGGAGCGGGACCCGGCCCTTCTCCTGGGCCCGGGAGAAGGCGATCGCCACGTCGGTCGCGATCGCGAAGATCTTGCCCTTGCCGTCGGCGACCGCCTTCTGGGAGGCGGTGTTGTAGACCTTCTCGAACACGCGCGGCACGGCGAGGATGAAGGTCGGCTTGAACTCGCCGAGGTCGTCGAGCAGGTTCTTGATGTCGGGGGAGTGGCCGAGCCGGGTGCGCGACTTGATGCAGCCGATCTGGATGATCCGCGCGAAGACGTGGGCGAGCGGCAGGAAGAGCAGGGTGCTGGCGCCCTCGGTCTCGAAGAGACGCTCCAGCTCGCTGACGGCGACGCCGAGCTCGAACATGAAGTTGCCGTGCGTGAGGATGCAGCCCTTGGGCCGCCCGGTCGTGCCCGACGTATAGATCAGCGTCGCGATGGAGTCCGGCGTCAGCGCCGTACGCCGCCCCTCGAGCTCCTCGTCGGAGATGTCGGCGCCGAGCTTGACGAGGATCTCGACCGCGTTGTCGGCGAAGGACCAGACGTGGTCGAGGTGAGCGAGGCCCTCGCGGACCTCGACGACCCGCGCCACGTGGTCCGCGCCCTCCGCGACGACCGCGCGGGCGGAGGAGTCCTGCAGGATCCAGTGGACCTGCTCGGCGGAGGAGGTCTCGTAGACGGGGACGGTGATGGCGCCCGCGAACCAGATCGCGTAGTCGAGCAGCGTCCACTCATAGCGGGTCTTGGAGAAGAGGGCGACCCGGTCGCCGGCCTGGATGCCGGCGGCGATGAGCCCCTTCGCGACCGAGGAGACCTCGGCGAGGAACTGCGCCGACGTCACGTCCTGCCATCCGCCCTCCGAGGCGGGGCGGCTGAAGACGACGTCCTGCGGCGCGACGGCGGCGTTCGTCACGACGTCGTCGGTGAGGTTGCCGGTCCGAGGGATCTCGAACGTCGCCGGCGTGGAGAACTCGCGCACTAGGGCCTCCGCATACTCCTGGTAGGTGTCCAGCGGGAGGTTACCCCGGTCACAGCCGGAGCGGTCACCCGGGACACGATCCGGTACGCTCCCCACCGTTCACGCCCCTGCCCACGAGACGACCCGACCTGCCCCGCGCGGAGGACCTTCCCATGGCCGACCAGACCACGTCGTCGATCGTGATCGACGCGGCTCCCGCCGACGTCATGGCGGTGATCGCGGACTTCCCGGCGTACCCGTCCTGGGCGAAGGGGATGAAGAGCGTCACCCCGCTCTCGACCGGCTCCGACGGGCGGGCCGAGCGGGTCCGGTTCGTGCTCGACGTGCCGCCGATCAAGGACGACTACGTCCTGGCCTACACCTGGGACGGCGACCGGGAGGTCCGCTGGACGCTCATCGAGGGCACTCTCCTGCGGATGCTCGACGGCGCCTACGTCCTGCGCGACCTCGGCAACGGGTCCACCGAGGTCACCTACCGACTCTCGCTCGACGTCAGCATCCCGCTCATCGGCATGCTCAAGCGCAAGGGCGAGAAGATGCTCATCGACACCGCGCTCCGGGGGCTGAAGACGCGCGTCGAGTCACCGAGGTGAGGGCCCGCCCATGAGGATCCTGCTCTTCACCGGCAAGGGCGGGGTCGGCAAGTCCACCGTCGCCGCCGGTACGGCGGCCCTGGCCGCGGCCTCCGGGCAGCGGACCCTGGTCCTCTCGACCGACGCCGCGCACTCCCTCGCCGACGCCTACGACGCGGCCGCGCTCGGCCTCACCATCGGGAGCGAGCCGACCGAGGTGTCGCCGCGCCTCTTCGTCTCCCAGATCGACGCGCAGCAGCGTTTCGAGCAGTCGTGGGCCGACATCCAGCGCTACCTGCTCAGCGTCCTCGACGTCATCGGCGTCGACCCGGTCGCGGCCGAGGAGCTCACCGTCGTCCCGGGTGCCGAGGAAGTCTTCGCGCTGCTCGAGCTGCGCCAGCGGGCGCGCTCGGGGGAGTGGGACGTCATCATCGTCGACTGCGCGCCGACGGCCGAGACGCTGCGGCTGCTGGCGCTGCCCGAGGCGCTGGGGTGGTACATGCAACGGGTGCTGCCGCTGCAGCGCCGGATCGTCAAGGCGCTCAAGCCCGTCCTGACCCGCACCGCGGGGGTGCCGATGCCCGGTGACTCGGTCTTCGACGCCGTCGTACGCCTCCACGAGGAGCTGCAGGACGTGCGCGCCCTGCTCTCCGGCCCGGACGCGTCGGTCCGGCTCGTGCTCACCCCTGAGCGGGTGGTCCTCGCGGAGGCGCGGCGGAGCTGGACGACGCTGTCGCTCTACGGCTACCGCGTCGACGGGGTCGTCGCCAACCGGGTCTTCCCGGCCGAGGGCGCCGACGCGTGGCGCGCCGGCTGGGTCGCCGCGCAGGACGCCGTCCTCGCCGACGTGGACGCCTCGTTCGCGGGCCTGCCGGTGTGGCGGTCGGTCTACCGCACCCAGGAGCCGGTCGGCGTCCCCGGCCTCACCGCACTCGCCGGTGAGGTGTACGCCGGCGACGACCCGCTCGCGACGCCGACCGGCGAGGGGCCCTTCCGGGTCGTGCGGGGCAGCACGGCGACCGTGCTGCGGCTGGCGCTGCCGGGCGTCGACGACTGGCTGGACAAGGACCAGGTGCACCTCGGCCGCAACGGCGACGAGCTGGTCGTGACGCTGGGCTCCGCGCTGGGGTCGTATCGTCGTCTCCTCACGCTGCCCGCCGGGCTCGCGCGGCTGCGCGTCGCCGGGGCGCGGGTGGAGGACGGCGAGCTGCAGGTGCGGTTCGTCGACCCGGAGGGAACACGCGATCGGCAGGGCAGGAGCGAGGAACGGCAGTGAGCGAGGGGCCCTGGGAGGACCGGCACGACCCGGTCGGCAGCGCGTCCGAGGAGGCCGCCAAGCTGTTCGGTGCGCTCGGCGACTGGGCGCGCGAGCACGGCACCGAGCTGGCGAGCGGGCTCGCCCACGGGTTCGCCGGACTGGCCGGCCACGCGGCCGCGGCGGCGTCCGCGGCCGAGCACGACCTCGCGGACCATCTCGCGACCGGGGCACCCGAGTGCACCTACTGCCCGATCTGTCGGACCGTCCACGTCGTCCGTGAGGCGAGCCCGGAGGTCCGCGTCCACCTCGCCGGGGCCGCGGCGTCGCTGATGCAGGCGGCCGCCGCCGTCCTCCACGCCGCGTCGTCGCCGCGGCCCTCCGAGCGGGACGCCGCGGTCGAGCACATCGACCTCGACGACGACGATGCGGCGGCGTACGCCGAGGATGAGGATCGCGCCACCGGCACGGGCGATGGCGAGAATGACACCGGGCCCGCAACCGGTCCCGGGGAGGAGATCTGATGAGCGGCACCCTGGCCTGCGGCGTGGACGTGGGGGGCACCAAGATCCTCGGCGGGGTCGTCGACGAGGATGGCACCATCCTCGACGAGGTCCGGGTCGACTCGCCCGCGACCGACGTCGAGGCGATCGAGGCCGCCATCGCCGCCGTCGTGAAGGAGCTGGCCAGCCGCCACGAGTTCCGCTCGGTCGGGGTCGGTGCGGCGGGCTACATCGACAAGGCGCGCAGCACCGTCATGTTCGCCCCCAACATCGCCTGGCGCGACGTCAACCTGCGCGAGCGGCTCGAGAAGCAGGTCGGCGTCTCGGTCGTCATCGAGAACGACGCCAACGCGGCCGCCTGGGGCGAGTTCGCGTACGGCGCCGGCGCGGACGTCGACGACCTTCTCTTGGTCACGGTCGGCACCGGCGTCGGGGGTGGGCTCGTGCTCGACGGCGAGCTCTACCGCGGCGCGTTCGGGGTCGGCGCGGAGATCGGCCACATGCGGGTCGTCCCGAACGGCATCCTCTGCGGCTGCGGCAACAAGGGCTGCTTCGAGCAGTACGCCTCCGGCTCCGCCCTCGTGCGCGACGCCCGCGCGGCCGCGTCGGCCGGGTCGCTGCTCGCCCGCGGCCTCCTCGACCGCGCCGGCGGCGACACCGCCCGGATCACCGGACCGCTCGTCACCGAGGCCGCGCGCGACGGTGACCCGTTCGCCGTCGAGGCGCTCACGACGCTCGGCATGTGGCTCGGCGAGGGCATCGCCTCGCTGACCGCCGTCCTCGACCCGGCCGTCGTCGCGATCGGCGGCGGCGTCGCCGACGCCGACGAGCTGCTCCTCGGCCCCACCCGGCGGGCCTTCGCGGCCCAGCTCACCGGCCGCGGCCACCGCCCGGTGCTCGAGATCCGCAAGGCCTCCCTCGGCAACCGCGCCGGCCTGATCGGCGCGGCCGACCTCGCGCGGCGCTGACCTGTGGGGCTCTACATCGGTGTCGACATCGGCGGCACGAAGGTCCTCGCCGCCGAGGTGACCGCGAAGGGCGAGGTCGCCCGCACCGCCAGGCGTACGACGCCGGGCCGGCGCGTCGAGGTGGCGCTGGTCGAGGACGCGCTGACCGAGGCGGTCCTCGAGGTCGCCGACGGGCGCCGCATCGACGGCGTCGGGCTGGCGGCGGCAGGGTTCGTCGACGGTGACGGCGAGCGGGTGATGTTCGCCCCGCACCTGCCCTGGCGCGGTGACCCGACGAGGTCGCGGCTGGAGGCGCGGTGGGGGACGCGGGTGGTCCTGGACAACGACGCCAACTGCGCGGCGCGGGCCGAGCTCGCGCTCGGGTCCGCCGCCGGCGTACGCGACGCGTTGCTGGTCACCATGGGCACCGGCATCGGCGGCGCCGTGGTCCTGGGCGGGACCCTCCTGCGCGGCCGGAACGGCATGGCGGGGGAGTTCGGTCACATGCAGGTCGTGCCCGACGGGCTGCCGTGCGAGTGCGGCGGGACGGGGTGCTGGGAGCAGTACTCCTCCGGCAACGCCCTCGTCCGCTACGTCCGTGCTCGGATCGACCGGCCCGAGCATGAGGACTCGCTCCTCGACGACCTCTGCGGGGGCGACCCGGCGACGCTCAACGGCCCGATGGTCACCAAGGCCGCCGAGGCCGGGGACCGGCTCGCCCTCAAGGCGTTCGCGAAGATCGGCGAGTGGCTCGGCATCGGTCTCGCCAACCTCGTCGCGGCCATCGACCCCGAGCTCCTCGTCATCGGCGGCGGGGTCTCGGCCGCCGGCGACCTGCTCCTCGGCCCGGCACGGGCCGCCCTCGAAGGCTCGCTCGTCGGTGCCGCCCACCGCACCGTCCCCCCGGTCGTCCGCGCCGCTTTCGGGCCCGAGGCCGGCGTCGTGGGGGCCGCCGCGATGGCGCGCTCCGGATACTGATCCGGGTCAGAGGCGGGCGCCGTCGTCCCAAGGGTCGCCGGGGTCGCGGGACATCGTGACGATGAGGTAGCCGAAGCCGCCGAGGAAGGCGAGGACGAGCAGCGCGATGACCCAGCTCGGGAAGACGAAGCCGGTGATGGTGTAGATCGTCACCAGCACGATGGCAAGCACCGGGGAGCCGAGGACGCCCAGCCAGGCCAGGAAGCGCTCCGGCGTGGTGTGGGGCAGGTCGGGACGCGGCGGGACGAAGGCCTCGTCGTCCGGGACCAGGTCGTCCTCGGAGTCGGGGTCGTCGGGGTCGGCGTCGCTGTCGAAGGCGAACGGCTCGGGGAAGGAGACGATGACCGACTCGTCGGTCATCGGGGCGTCGTCGAGGACAAGATCGCCGTAGTTCTCGACGATCTCGCGCCAGGCCGCGTCCTCAGCGGACTCCACGGGCTCCTCGGGCTCGGCCGGGTGCTCGTCGGCTCGCGGCTCGTCGGCCCGGTCGTCTCCCTCGTGCACCCCTCCAGAGTAGACACGCGGTGGTCTGGCGAACTAGCCCACGGTCGCGACTCGCCGCACGAACTCCGTGGCGAGGACAGTGGCGGAGGTCTCGGGCACCCGGGCATTCCGCCGCCTGCGGAACGGGGACGTTAGGCTCATCCCGACCGGATCGGGCAGCGGAAGGATGCGTGGGGTGTACGAGGGGTTCTTCTACTGGGCGATGAAGTGGATCTTCATCGGTCCGTGGCTCAAGCTCGTCTTCCGTCCCAAGATCGTCGGCGCCGACAACGTCCCTACCGAGGGGCCTGCGATCCTCGCCAGCAACCACCTCTCCTATGCCGACTGGCTCTTCATGCCGCTCTACCTCCCGCGGATGGTGCGGTTCGTGGCGAAGGCGGAGTACTTCACCGGCCGCGGTGTCAAGGGCTGGCTGCAGCGCACCTTCTTCGCCGGCACCGGCAACGTCCCGATCGACCGGGCGGGAGCCTCGGCCGCCGAGGGCGCGATCATCTCCGCCCGGCGCGTGCTCCACGACGGCGAGCTCTTCGGGATCTATCCGGAGGGCACCCGCTCCCACGACGGCAAGCTCTACCGCGGCCGCACCGGCGTCGCCCGCATCGCGTTGACGACGGGGGCCCCGGTGATCCCGATCGCCGTGCTGAAGACCGACGTGATCGCGCCTCCGGGGAAGAAGTTCGGTCGTCTGGCCCGTCCGGTGGTCATCTTCGGCAAGCCGCTGGACTTCTCCCGCTACGAGGGCATGGAGAACGACCGCTTCATCCTGCGGGCCGTCACCGACGAGATCATGTACGAGATCCTCAAGCTCTCCGGCCAGGACTACGTCGACATCTATGCCTCCGAGGCCAAGGAGCGGTCCAAGGGCGAGAAGGGCTCGGACTCCGGGAAGCGGGCCGCCTGATCCCGGCCGGGTCGTCGCGGCGCCCGTAGGGTCGGTCCCGTGACGATCCACGCGAGCCATCCCTTCCCGACGCCCGAGGATCCCGTACGCCGCCTGCGGGCCCGCCTGGGCGGGCAGGTGTCGCTCTGGACGGCCGGCGCGGGTCCGGCCCGCGCGGGGCTCACCGTCTCCTCGCTGATGGTCGCGGGCGGCGACCCGGCCCACGTGGTGGGCCTGGTCGACCCGGACAGCGACCTGTGCGACGCCGTCGAGGAGACCGGGCGGGCCGTGGTCGCGTTGCTGCAGTGGCCCCACCGCGACCTCGCGGAGGCGTTCGCGGGGACGGCCCCCTCGCCGGGCGGACCGTTCCGCACAGGTGAGTTCAGCCGGACCGACTGGGGCCCGCGGCTCGTCGATGCGCCGACCTGGGCCGGCGTACGACTGGTGTCGGCGACGCCGCTCGGCTGGTCGACCCTGCTGACCTGCGCGGTCGAGCACCTCGAGGTCGGCGACGACGGCGAGCCGCTGATCCACCGGCGCGGGCGGTACGTCCGGTGAGCACGCCGGGCGACGGTGCGCCGGGCGACGGGACGCCGGGCGACGGTGCGGACGGCGTGCTCGCGATCGCCGAGGAGCTCTACGGCCTGCCGCTCGGCGACTTCACGCCGGCGCGCGACGCACGCGCCCGGGAGCTCAAGGGCGATCCGCGGCAGGCGGCGGTCAAGGGCCTGCGCAAGCCGTCGACGGCGGCCTGGGTCGTCGACCTGCTGGTGCGCTACGAGACCGAGCAGGTCGACCAGGTGCTCGCCGTGGGCGCCGCGCTCCGCGAGGCGCAGCAGGGCATGGACGCCGCAGCGCTGCGCGAGCTGACCCGGCAGCGCCGACAGCTGACCGCCGCGGTCACGACGCGGGCCCGGGCCCTCGCCCGCAGCCACGGGCTCCGCGTCACCGACGCCGTCGCCGTCCAGGTCGAGGCCACCTTGACGGCGGCGATGGTGGATCCCGGCGCCGCCCAGGCGGTCCGCAGCGGGCTCCTGGTCAGTGCGCTCTCCGCGACCGGCGTCGGTGCGGTCGACGCGGCTGCCGCGGTCGCGCTGCCCGAGGCGCTCGGCTTCGAGGCGTCCGCGCTCGCGGAGCCGCCGCCCGTGCCGCTCCACGCCGTACCCGACCTGCCGGACACACGCGCCCTCGACGGGGCCCGTGAGGCGCTTGCCGAGGCGGAGGCCGCCGAACGCGAGGCGCGGGCCGAGCGCGACCGGGCGCAGGAGGAGGTCGACCGGCTCCGGGCCCGTGCGCTCCAGGCGTCGTCGGAGCTCGACGAGCTCCGCCGCCGCCTCGCCGAGCTCGAGGAGGACGCCCAGGAGACCGACGACGCGCTCGCTGACGCCGAGGACACCCGGGACACCGCCGAGGAGTCACTCGCTCGCGCCGAGGAGTCGCTCGATGTCGCCCAGAAGTCGGTCGTTCGGCTCGAGCGGTCGCTCAATGAGGAATGAGCGACCTCTCGGGGAGGAATCGGTGACCTCTCGGGAGGGGTCAGCCCCAGCCCTTGGCGCGCTCGACGGCGTCGGTCCAGCGGGCATACGCCGCGTCCGCGTCCTCGCGGGAGCCGCTGGGGGAGAAGGTGCGGTCGAGCGCCCAGGTGTCGCGTACGTCGTCGAGGGAGTCCCACACGCCGGTGCCGAGCCCGGCGAGGAAGGCGGCACCGAGGCCGGTGGTCTCGACATAGCGCGGCCTTGAGACATCCACACCGAGCTGGTCGGCCTGGAGCTGGCAGAGCAGGTCGTTGGCGGAGGCGCCGCCGTCGACCCGCAGTGAGGCCAGCGGCGTGGGCAGAGTCGCCATCACGTCACGGACCTCGAAGGCGATCGCCTCGAGCGTCGCCCGGACGAGGTGGGCGCGGGTGGTGCCGCGGGTGATGCCGACGATGGTGCCGCGCGCGTGCGGGTCCCAGTGCGGCGCACCCAGGCCCGTGAGCGCCGGGACGAAGACGACGCCGTCGGAGGACGGCACGGTGCGGGCGAGCGCCTCGGTCTCGGCGGCGGACCCGATGACCTGCAGCCCGTCGCGCAGCCACTGCACGGCCGCGCCGGTCACGAAGATCGCGCCCTCGAGGGCATAGGTGAGGTGGCCGTCGGGGGCGCGCCAGGCGGCGGTGGAGAGCAGCCCGGCGTCGGAGCGCGCGAGCGTCCCGCCGGTGTTGGTGAGGATGAACGAGCCGGTGCCATAGGTGCACTTGGCGTCACCGACGTCGAAGCAGCCCTGACCGAAGAGCGCCGCCTGCTGGTCGCCGGCCATGCCCGCCACCGGCAGTGCGAGGTCGAGGAAGGAGCGCGGGTCGGTCGTGATCGACGCGCCCCAGTTCGGGACGAGTTCGGGGAGCGCGTCGCGCGGGACACCGAAGAGGGCGCAGAGCTCGTCGGACCAGTCGCCGGCGGTGAGGTCGAAGAGGAGCGTGCGGCAGGCGTTGGAGACGTCGGTGACGTGCTCCAGCCCGCGGGTCATCCGGGCGATGAGGTAGGAGTCGACCGTGCCGACGGCGTACCGCCCCGACTCGACGAGCGCCCAGGTGTGCGGCTCGTTCTGCCGGATCCAGGCCAGCTTGGTGCCGGAGAAGTAGGGGTCGAGCCGGAGGCCGGTCAGCTCGGCGATGCGCTGCTCGTGCGCGGCCATGTCGCCGCACAGCGAGGCCGTACGACGGTCCTGCCACACGATCGCCCGCCGCGGCGAGCCGAGCGTCTCGCGGTCCCAGAGCACGACCGTCTCGCGCTGGTTGGTGATCCCGATGCCGACGACCGCGTCGCGATCGGCGCCCGCGAGCGCCTGCCGGCAGGCCTCGAGGGTCGCCTGCCAGATCTCCTCGGGGACGTGCTCGACCCAGCCCGGCCTCGGGAAGTGCTGCGGGAACTCCTGGTAGCCGCGGGCGGCGATGGCCCCCTCGTCCGTGACGACGAGGGCCGTCACGCCGGTGGTGCCGGCGTCGATCGCGAGGATGCTCACCGGGCGGCCTCGCCACGGACGATGGCCAGCACCCGCCGGTCGACCCAGGACAGGTCGGGGGCCACCCGCATCTCGTAGTTCTCCGTGCCGACCCAGGCGTGGAAGTCGGCGGCCCCGGACGCCTTCGCGAACGCGTCCAGCTCCGCTTCGAGCTCGGGCGTGACCGGCACCCTCTCCGCCTCGGTCGAGGCGGTGAGGTAGAGGTCGTTGAGGTCGAGCAGCCGCCCCAGTTCGGCCACCGGGTCCCCATGGTCGTCGACGCGCAGGTCCACGGCGACGTCGTCCCCGCCGCCGTACCCCGCCCCCTCGCGTACGACGATCAGCGCCGCGCTCTGCCGGCCGCGGCGGTCACCCCCGGCAGCGTCGCCGGCAGCCAGCGCCGCGAGCAGGCGCCGCGCGAGCGGCTCGGCCGGGTCGGCGGCGAGGAACGCCGCCTCCATCGCCTCGACCACCTCGGAGCCGGTGAGGATGTTGCCCTGGATGGCGTAACCGTCACCGGTCAGCGAGCCGGCCCACTCCAGGCAGGACGCCCCGGTGTGGGACGCGGCGCCGCCCTCGACGTCGACGATGCCGACCTGGCGGTGGTCGCGCCCCTCGTCCTCCTCGACCAGGCGCTCGACCGCCACGGACGCCGTCGCGCCGTCGTCGAGGTGGCTGAGGGCGAGCCCCTTGTAGGCCACGTTGGCCTCCGCCTGGGTCGCGATCGCGCCCACCCCCGCCACGGCGGCCGGAACCACGGCACCGACCGCGAGGAATTTCGAGGCGACCGCGACGCCCCAGGAGGGCTCCCCGGTCGCGGGATCGACGGACCTGGCCACGATCGAGAACGTCATGGCGACGACACTAGCGAGCCGTCGTGCTGTCGAGGTCCGCGATGAGGGCGAGGTGGTCGGAGACGGGCAGCCGGCAGGTCGACGTACGCGCGCGTATCGGCGGGTCGGCGAGGATGTGGTCGATCTGCTCGCGCGGCCGGTCGACGGGGAAGGTGAGATGGGCGCCGAGGCCGGTCATGCCGGTCCCGCGGTAGGCCTTGTCGGGTCCCATGTTGAGGTCGCCGACGAGCAGCATCGGCCGGGGGAGCGGCGCCAGCGACCGAGTGAGGAGGCGCAGTTGGCGGCCGTTCCACCAGCGCAGGAACGAGAGGTGCGTGTTGACCACGGTGAGCGGCCCCAGCGGGGAGTCGAGCGCCGCCGCCACGGCGACCCGCGGCTCGTCGTCGACCAGCGTGGGCCAGCGCCGGTCGTGGTGGCGCCACGGCGCCGGGAACGGCACCGGTGGCAGCCGGACCGTCTCCCACGAGGTGACCGGGCAGCGGCTCAGCAGCGCGACGCCGTACGCCGCCGAGTCCGGCTGTTCCTCACCGGTGGCGGCCGTCCAGGTGGCGCCGGGGGTGCCCGACAGCGCCGCGACGAACCGGTGCTCTTTCGCCCCCATGGCCTCGGCGGCGACCGCGGTGAGGTCGACGTGGTTCGAGCGCGCCTGGAGGTGGTCCACCTCCTGCAGCGCGAGCACGTCGGCGTCGAGGCGTGAGATCGCCTCGGCGAACGCGGTGATGTCGACCTCGGTGCGGTCGGGGGCCCGTCCGTTGAGGATGTTGAAGGTCACCACGCGCATGCGGGGCAGGTACCCGGGTAACGGCGCGGAATGCCGGGAGAGCTGCAGCGCAACCTGCGTGAGGCCTTGAAGCTCGTCGCCGTCACGCTGAAGGAGGGGGACGCCCCGTTCGCCCTCGCGGGTGGCTATGCGCTCTGGGCGCGGGGCGGTCCCGAGCCGGAGCACGACGTGGACTTCCTCGTCGCCGAGGAGGACGCGCCGCACGTGATGGCGCGCCTCGCGGAGCAGGGCGTGCAGGTGGTGCAGCCGCCCGAGGACTGGCTCTTCAAGGTGTTCGTCGAGTCGGGCCCCGAGGCGTCCATGGTCGACATCCTCTTCCGGGTCAACGGGGTCCCGGTGGAGCGCACCTACTTCGACGACGTCGACGAGATCGAGGTCGAGTCGGTCGCGATGCCGGTGCTCTCCGCGACCAGGCTGATGGGGGACAAGCTCAACGCCCTCGAGGAGCACGCCTGTGACCTCGGCAAGATCCTGCCCGCCGCCCGCGCCGTCCGGGAGCAGGTCGACTGGGCGGAGGTGCGGACGCGGACCAAGGAGAACGACTTCGCCGTTGCCTGTCTCTTCCTGCTCGAGCGGCTCGGGATCGTCTCGCCGGGAGAATGACGATGCGTCAAGCGGGCGCGGCGCGCGTACGCTGGCAGGCGTGAACGACGCCATTCCCTCCCTCGAGCAGCTGCACGCCATCGGAGCGGCCCAGCAGCCGACGTACGACGACCCGGCGGCCCTCGCCGCGGCCGTCGACCGGCTGCGGACCCTGCCCCCGCTGGTCTTTGCGGGCGAGTGCGACGAGTTGAAGGAGAAGGTGGCTGCGGCCAGCCGCGGCGAGGCCTTCATCCTGCAGGGCGGCGACTGCGCCGAGACGTTCGCCGGTGCCACGGCCGACAACACCCGCAACAAGCTGCGCGTGCTGCTGCAGATGGCGGTCGTGCTGACCTACGCCGCCTCGGTGCCGGTCATCAAGGTCGGTCGGCTCGCGGGGCAGTACGCCAAGCCGCGGTCGAAGGACACCGAGACCCGCGACGGGGTGACCCTGCCGGCCTACCGCGGCGACGCCGTCAACGGCTACGACTTCACCCCCGAGTCGCGGATCCCGGACCCGCAGAGGCTGCTCGAGGTCTACCACTCCTCGGCGTCGACGCTGAACCTCGTCAGGGCCTTCACCACCGGCGGGTACGCCGACCTGCGCCAGGTGCACGCGTGGAACTCCGAGTTCGTGCGCAACAGCCCGGTCGGCGCCAAGTATGAAGCGGTGGCGGCCGAGATCGAGCGTGCCCTCACCTTCATGAAGGCGATCGGCGCCGACCCCGACGAGTTCCACCGGGTCGACTTCTACTCCAGCCACGAGGCGCTCCTCATGGAGTACGAGCACGCCATGACGCGGATCGACTCGCGCACCGACCAGCCCTACAACGTCTCGGGCCACTTCGTCTGGATCGGCGAGCGGACCCGCCAGCTCGACGGCGCCCACGTGGAGTACTTCCGCCACCTGCGCAACCCGATCGGCTGCAAGCTCGGTCCGACCGCGACGCCCGACGACGCGCTCGCGCTCGCCCACCGGCTCAACCCCGAGAACGAGCCGGGCCGGCTGACCTTCATCACCCGCTTCGGGGCCGGCAAGATCCGCGACGGGCTGCCCGGCCTGGTGGAGAAGGTCACGGCCGAGGGTGTCGACGTCGCCTGGATCTGCGACCCCATGCACGGCAACACGTTCGAGGCGTCGACCGGCTACAAGACGCGCCGCTTCGAGGACGTCCTCGACGAGGTGCAGGGCTTCTTCGACGTCCACCGTGCCCTCGGCACCGTGCCCGCCGGCATCCTCGTCGAGAACACCGGCGACGACGTCACCGAGATCATCGGCGGTGGCGAGGAGCTCGACGAGACCAGCCTCGGCAACCGCTACGAGTCCGTCGTCGACCCGCGGCTCAACCGGGTCCAGTCGCTGGAGATGGCCTTTCTCGTCGCCGAGATGCTCCGCAAAGCGTGATCGATCTCCGCTCCGACACCGTCACGCGCCCGACCGAGGCGATGCGCGCCGCGATGGCGCGCGCGGAGGTCGGCGACGACGTGTACGGCGAGGACCCGACCGTCACCCGGCTCGAGGAGCGGGTGGCGGAGATGTTCGGCAAGCAGGCCGCGGTCTTCATGCCGACCGGCTCGCTGGCCAACGTGCTCGCGGTGCGTGCCCTCGTCGGCCCGGGGGAGGAGGTCCTCTGCGAGTCGGCGGCCCACATCGCCCGGGCCGAACTGGGCGCGCACGGCGCCGTCTCGGGCCTCACGATGCGGACCTGGCACCATCCGCGTGGCCAGGTCGACCTCGGCCAGATCCGCACGCTCTTCGCGCCCGACCTCGGGCCCTACTTCGTGCAGACGAGGGCGATCGCCGTCGAGAACACCCACAACTTCGCCGGTGGCGCCGTCCTCCCGCTCGACGACCTGAAGGCGCTGCGGGCGTTCGCGGACGAGGCCGGCTGCGGCATCCACCTCGACGGGGCGCGGATCTGGAACGCCCACGTCGCGACCGGCGTCCCGCTGGCGGAGTACGGCGCTGTCGCGGACGTGCTGTCCGTCTGCCTCTCCAAGGGCCTCGGCGCTCCCGTCGGATCGCTCACCGTGGGTCCGGCCGACCTGATGGCCGAGACCCGGGTGCGGCGCAAGCGGATGGGCGCCGGCATGCGGCAGGTCGGCGTCCTGGCCGCCGCCGGGCTCCACGCCCTGGACCACCACGTGGAGCGGCTCGCCGACGACCACACGCACGCCCGGCTGCTCGCCGAGGCCTGCGGGCTCGACCCGGCCGGTGTCGACACCAACATCGTCGTCCTACCCCGTGACGACGCGCCCGGCTTCGTCGCCCGGGCCAAGGCGGAGGGTGTGCTGGTCTCGGCCGTCGGGCCGACGACGGTGCGGTTGGTGACACACCTCGACGTCACGCGCGGGGATGCGGAGCGCGCGGCCGCCGTCCTCGCCACGCTCTGACCCCGCCCGCGGCTATCTCGTCCAGATGAGCTGACGCAGCTCGTCGCCGTCCTGGAGGGTCGAGCGGGCGCCGGAGTCGACGAACCCGGTGGCGAGCAGCAGCCGCTGGGCGCGCCGGTTGTCGGTGCGGGTCCATGCGCTCAGCTGCGACCACTGACGGCCCTGCAGGTCCCGCACGAGGGTCGTCCCGACCCGCGACCCCCACACCGCCGGGTCCACGAACACCATCGAGAGGTGGCCGACCTCGGGATCGGGCACTCCGTCGGCGACGTACGTCTCGGCCAGCAGCATTCCCGCGGGACGGGTCCCGTAGTGGGCGACGAGGAGCAGCTCCGCGGCCTCGATCTTGTGGCGGACGCGCTCCGCGCGCAGCGCCCCGGCCGGTCGGGGCCGGGCGGCGTCCGCCGTACGCCAGATCTCCCTCGCGAGCGCGCGCAGCTCGGGGGAGTCGGCGCGGACGACGGGGATGCGGGGCACCTCGGTGAGGATAGCCGCGGCGGCCGCTCAGTGCCCGAGCAGCCAGATCCCCGCCGCGAGCACGACCACCAGGACCGTGCACAGGACCCAGACCGAGACCACCCAGGGGGAGGCATGGTGCTCGTCGGTGCCGTCCGCGGCGCCGGCACCCGCGCCCTCGGGTACGACGACCCGCGGGGTCGCCCGGGTCCGCGACTCCGCCGCGGCGGGGATCACCGCCGTCTCGCTGAGCGGCGGGAGCGCCGGACGCACCGCGGTCTCCTGTGCCTGTGTCTGGGCCTGCACCTGCGCCTGCGCGATGGGCTCGGGCGCGGTGTCGACGGCCCGGGCGGGGCCGGCCTGGTCGGCATAGAGCGGATACCTGGTCGGCGAGGTCGTCGCCGGTGGCGGCGTCGTCGGACCCGGCGCGGTGGCGTCGGTCCGGACGGTCGCACCGCAGTTGCTGCAGAACCGCGCGCCGGCGCGCAGCTGGCTGCCGCACTGTCCGCAGTACTTCATCGTGCTCCTCGACGTTCGGGTGTGTCCCCACCGATATGACCCAGAGGTGTGCCCAGCGTAGGGGAGGGACCCGAGCCCGACCGAACCACCGGCGCTGACCCGTTCGCCGGTCAGACGCTGGGGTGGAGCACCTCGGCCTCGACCTTGCGGCGGGGGACGAGCTCGACGAGCAGCATCGCGGAAAGCACCAGGAGACCGCCGAGGACCAGCCGCAGGCTGGCCGGCTCGCCGCCGAACCACACCGCGAACAGGGCCGCGAAGACCGGCTCCATCGACATCGCGATCGCCGCCGGTGTGGGAGCCAGATGCGCCTGTGCCCAGGTCTGGCAGAGCAGCCCGAGCGCCCCCACGATGATCGCCATGTAGAGCACCGCGACCCAGTCCCCGGCGCGGTGGGGGAGGACGAGGCCGTCGGGCGCCGTGCCGAGCAGGCAGACGACGGCGATGGTGAGCAGCTGGACGATCGAGCTGCCGAGCGCCTCGTCGTGGCGCGACCAGGCGCCGAGACCGACGATGTGGAGCGCGTAGAGCACCGCGGACCCGAGGGTCATGGTCTCGCCGATCCCGACCGAGACGCCGCGCAACGTCAGGACACCGAGCCCGACGAGCGCGATGACGACCGCGAGCCAGGTCACCTTGCCGATCCGGACCCGCAGCAGCGGCGCCGCAAGGAGCGGCGTGAGGACGACGTACGTGCCGGTGATGAAGCCGGACACCGTGGCCGGCGTGTGGGCCAGCCCGGCGGTCTGGAGGATCTGGGCGACGCCGTAGAGGAGACCGAGCAGCACCGAGCGGCGCAGGGCGAGCGGCGAGAGGCGGCGTACGGCGCCCGGCGCGACCGCCAGGAGGGCGACGCCCGCGATCGTGAACCGCACGGCGAGGAAGTCGAGCGTCGGCACCCGGTCGAGCAGGTCCCGGATCATGAAGAACGTCGAGCCCCAGCAGGCCGCGAGGGCGAGGAGGGCGAACGACGCCAGGATGGAGGTGCGGTCCCTCATCCCCGCGCAGAGTCCCGCAGGCGCTTGAGCAGGGGGATGTCCGGGGTGTCCGGGTCGCGGGAGCCGGGCGTCTCGAGCACGAACGGCACACCCTCGGTCGCCGGGTGGGCGAAGAGCTCGGCGAACGCGTCGGTGCCGATGTGGCCCTCGCCGATGCGCTGGTGACGGTCCTTGAAGGCCCCGCGGACGTCCATCGAGTCGTTGGCGTGGATCAGCCGGAGCCGGCCGGGTCCGCCGATCTCGACGATCCGGTCGACGGTCGCGGTCGTCCCGCCCGCCTCGTCGAGGGGCGCACCGGCGGCGAAGACATGGCAGGTGTCGAGGCAGATCCCCGCCTTGGGGTGGAAGTCGAGGGCACCGAGGTAGGCCGTCAGGTCCTCGACGCCGGCGCACAGCGACCGGCCCTGCCCGGCGGTCGGCTCGAGCAGCAGCCACGGCGCGTCCCCGTCGAGCTCGTCCAGCACCGGGAGCAGCGCCGCACGCACCTGGGCCATCGCGGCGGCGTACTGCTCCTCGGGGTCGCCTTCCGTGCTCACGAACGAGCCGGTGTGGACGACGACGCCCTCCGCGCCGATCTCGGCCGCGCGGCGCAGGTTGTGGGCGACGACGGCCGCCGACCTCTCGTACGTCGCCGGGGTCGGCGACCCGAGGTTCACCAGGTAGGGCGCGTGGATGAAGGCGCGGATCTCGCGGGCTTCGATCTCGCGGCGGAACTCCTTGTCCTCGGCGGGCTTGCCCGCCGAGAGCGCCCACCCGCGGGGGTTGCCCACGAAGATCTGCAGCGTCTCGCAGCCGAGCGCGTCCGCGCTCGCGAGGGCCCCCTTCACCAGGCCCTTGCCGACCTGGACGTGGGTGCCGATCGGGTTGCGCTGCTCCGGTGTCACGAGCAGGAAGCCTAGGTGCTCCGGTGCGGCGGACCGTCATCGGCTCCGGTCCCGCGACGGCGCACCGACGGCGGATCTCAGCTGACGTAGATGTGGATCGTGGAGCCGAACGGGAGCTTGTCGCCGGCGTGGTCCTGGCCCATGACGAAGCCGAGGCCGAAGTACGGCGTGTAGTGGTCCACCTCGACCTTGAAGCCGGCCTTCTCGAGCTCGTCGGTCGCCGAGCCCTGGCCGGAGCCGCGGACGTCGGGGACCACGACGAGGTGCGGTCCCTTGGACACGATCAGCGACACGGTGTCGCGGCGGTGGAGCGTCGTCCCGGCGCCCGGGCTCTGGCTGACGACGTCGCCCTTGGCGACGTCGTCGTCGTAGTCATAGTCCAGATCGACCTTGAGACCACGCTTCTCCAGCGTCGCCTTCGCCTTGGCGGCGTCGCGGTGCTCCCAGTCGCCGATGGTGATCGGCTGGCGGCCCTTGCTGACGTAGAGCGTGACGGTGTGACCGGGGCGCAGGACGGTGCCGGCCTTCGGTGTGGTCCGGATGACCGACCCCTCGGGGACCGTCTCCGACCACCGCTTCCGCGGGCCACCGACCTCGAGCTTGATCGTGGCGAGCGCCTGCTCGGCGTCGTCCAGGCTGCGGCCGGCGAGCTTGGGGACGGCGTACTCCTCCACGCCGCGGCTGACTGTGATCGTCACGGTGCCGCCGTCGAGGACCTTCCCCTCGCGGTCGGGGTCGGAGGAGATGACCTGTCCCTTGGGGACGGTGTCGGAGTAGGCGGTGGCGACCTTCGCCTCGAGCCCGGCGTGGTGGAGGCGCGTCGTGGCGGCGGCCTTCGTGAGACCGACGAGCGCCGGCGTCCGTGTGTAGCGACCCTCGAACAGCCACCAGCCACCGACGGCGAGGGCGGCGACGAGCACGAGCGCGAGCACGAGCCGCAGGACCAGTCCGGTACGACGCCGGCGCGGTCGCCGGGGGACCGGAGGCCCCGCGGGGCCCCCGGGCGTGACCGGCGGCGCGGCGGCGCGCGTCGGGGGCGCGGTGCGCATCGCGGTCGTCGGCTCGTGGTCGGTCTCGCGGACCCAGTCGGCGACGTCGTACGCCTCGGTCTCCTCCTCGGCCGGGTGGACGGGGAGCGCGAGGTCGGCGGTGAGCTCGGGGTCGTCGGCGAGACCGGCCGCGAGGGCGTTGGCGACCCGGCGGACCTGGTGGAGGAGGACGCCGGCATCGGCGGGGCGCAGGTCGCGGTCGCGGGCGGTGGCGCGGGCGGTGGCGCGGGCGACGAGCGCGTCGACGTAGGGCGGGATGCCAGGCACCTCGTGGGAGGGCGGCGGGACGTCGTCGTGGACGTGCTTGTAGGCGACCTGGATCGGCGTCTCGCCGGCGTGCGGCTTGCGGCCGGTGAGGAGCTCGAAGAGCAGGACGCCGACGCTGTAGACGTCGGCGCGGGCGTCCGCCCTGCCCTCGATCACGAGCTCGGGGGCGATGTAGGAGACGGTGCCGATGAGGACGCCGGTGGAGGTGTGCTGCGTCTCGGCGGTGACGGCGCGGGCGAGCCCGAAGTCGGCGACCTTGACGCGGGTCGGGCCGTCGGTCTCCTCGGAGATGAGGACGTTCTCCGGCTTGATGTCACGGTGCACGAGCCCGGCGCGGTGGGCGGCAGCCAGCGCGGCGAGCACCGGCTCGAGGAGGCTCAGCGCGCGGGCCGGCCGCATCGGCGCCTCCCGTGCGATCGTGTCGCGCAGGGTGTGACCGCGGACGAGCTCCATCGCGAGGAAGACGGCGCCGTCGTCCTCGCCCTGGTCATAGACGGCGACGACGTTGGGGTGGGACAGCTTGGCCGCGGCGCGGGCCTCGCGGACGAACCGGCTGGCGAAGGCCTCGTCGTCACCCATGCCCGGGTGCATGACCTTGACCGCCACGGTCCGATCGAGCCGGAGGTCGTGGGCCTCGTAGACGCTCGCCATGCCGCCCCGCGCGATGCGGTCGGTGATCTCGTAGCGGGCGTCGAGGACACGTCCGATCATCGGGTCGGCGGGGAGCCGGCGCCGGGCGTCGGGGCGCGTCGAACCGCCTGAGCGGGTGTCCCGATCAGCGCGCACGTCAGCCCTCCTGCATCCGGCTGGGGAAGGAACCGGAGCCCCCATGGTACGGACGGGGGTGCCCGATCCCGTGACTTTCGCGCTCCGACACGGAGGTGCCAGAGTTGGCCGCATGACCGAGAAGCCACTCGCTGACCAGGACCTGGGCGCCCTCGTGGAGGACTGGATCGACTGGGCGGAGGCCGCCCGGCGGCTCGGAGTCACGGTCGGCAAGGTGCGCACGATGATCCGCGACCACGAGCTCGCGGCGGCGGTGCCTCCCGGCATCAAGGGCCAGCACATCCCGGCCGACTTCATCCAGGACGGCCTCCCGGTGAAGGGCCTGCCGGGGCTGCTCACCGTGCTCCACGACGGCGGGTACGACGACCGCGAGTGCATCGCCTGGCTCTTCCTCGACGCCGACCTCCCCGGTCGTCCGATCGACGCCCTGCGCGAGAATCGCGGCTCCGAGGTCAAGCGCCGGGCCCAGGCGATGGCCTTCTGAACCGGCCCACACCATCTCGGGGGATGATCTCGCTGAACAAGAAGACTCTGTCCACGCTCGGCTCGGTGCTGGTCGTCGTGGTGATCGCGATCGTGACCGCGTGCACCCAGAGCGGCTCGGGCGGCGACTCCCGCGCAGACGGGACGCCGGCCCCGACCGGCGCGCGGACCACGCAGGCGCCGGCGCCCGCATCGGGCGCGTCGCGGAACGGCACCGATCCAGGGAGCGGACTTCCCTGGGTCTCGGCCACAGCACTGCCCGCGGAGGCGCAGCACACGCTGGCGCTCATCGACGCGGGCGGGCCCTACCCCTATCCCGAGCACGACGACAAGACGTTCGGCAACTACGAGAGCATCCTGCCGAAGGAGTCGCGCGGCTACTACCGGGAGTACACCGTGGAGACGCCCGGCTCCGAGGACCGCGGCGCGCGCCGGATCATCAGGGGCGACGGCGGGGAGCTCTACTACACCGACGACCACTACGCGTCCTTCTCGAGGATCGCGCGATGACGCGCCCCACCGGCGGGCTGGCCGGGCTGCTCGCGGGCCGCACCCCGTCCGGGGTGTACCGCTGGCACTCCCACCTCGACGCCGACGCGCTCGCGCACACCCTCGAGACGGCCGGCTGGCGGCTCGCTCACCTCGACCGCACCCTCGACTCGCGGGAGGAGGCGCTCGCCGCGCTCGGGGAGGTGCTCGACTTCCCCGACCACTACGGCCGCAACCTCGACGCGCTCTGGGACTGCCTGCGCGATCTGCCGGGCCCGACCGTCCTGCTCTGGGACGGCTGGGGTGCGCTGGCGCACGCCGCAGAGCCCGACGTACGCCGCCTGCTCGGCGTCCTGGAGGACCGGGCCGCCGAGGGAGGCTTCGCCGTCCTGCTGCGCGGTGATGGTCCCGACCTGGGGATCGCCGGCCTCGACTGAGTCCCGATCACCGCCCGCGCTCAGGCGGAGCGGCTCGTGGCGGCGGCCGCCAGCGTCCGGAGCACGCCGGCGGCGTCCTCGTCCAGGCCCGACTCGGCCACGGCGCGATCGAGGGCGGCGAGCGCCTCGCCGTGGAGGGTGGCGATGGCCTCCTCGACCTGGGCTTCGGCACCCGAGTCACGGATGATGCGGCGCAGCTCGGCGACCTCCTCGTCGCCGAGCGGGGTGCCGAGCGCAGCGTCGAGGCGCGCGGCCTCGGTGGCGCAGGCGCCGTCGAGCGCGAGGGCGACGAGGACGGTCCGCTTGCCCTCGACGAGGTCGTCGCCCGCAGGCTTCCCGGTGGTCCCGGGGTCGCCGAAGACGCCGAGCAGGTCGTCCCGGAGCTGGAACGCCTCACCGAGGGGGAGCCCGAACCCGGAGAGCGCCGCGAGCGCCTCGGTGTCCGCGCCGGCGAGCGCGGCGCCGATGTGGAGGGGACGCTCGATGGAGTACTTCGCCGACTTGTAGCGCAGGACCGTCATCGCGGTCTCCACGTCGGCGTGCCCGCGCGCCTGCACCGAGATGTCGAGGAACTGCCCGGCGATGACCTCGCTGCGGGTCCGGTCGAAGAGCTCCAGCGCGGCCGCCGTCCGGGTGACCGGGAACCCGGCGCCGCGCAGCAGCTCGTCGGCCCAGGCCTGGAGCAGGTCGCCGAGGAGGATCGCCCCGGCGGCGCCGTACTGCTCCGGCCGGCCACGCCAGCCCGCGGCGCGGTGCTCGGCCTCGAGCGCGCGATGGGTCGCCGGGCGGCCGCGGCGGGTGTCGGAGTCGTCCATGAGGTCGTCGTGGACGAGCGCCGAGGCGTGCAGGATCTCGAGGGCGGCGCAGGCACGGACGAGCGCCTGCTCGTCGGCGGGCGCCGGGTCGAGCGCACGGTGGCCCCAGTAGCAGAACGCGGCGCGCAGGCGCTTCCCACCGGCCACGCCGGCCCGCGCCTGGGTCAGCAGCCGGGCGGCGTCCGGGCCGAGGGGCGCCAGCCGGGCGGCCTGCACGTCGAGGAACGCATCGAGCGCGCTCTGGATCTGCGCGCGGAACGCGCGGCTCTCCGCGGCTCGGTCCCCATGCTGGATCACCAGTCGAGGGTAGATCGTGGACGATCCGGGGGAGAGGGCCGTCTGCTCCCTAGACTGTCGGTCATGACCGAGCACACGGCGCGCCGCATCGGCGACCTCATCCGGGCCGGTGAGCACTCGTACTCCTTCGAGTTCTTCCCACCCAAGGACGAGGAGGGCGAGGCCCAGCTCTGGGACGCGATCCGCGCTCTGGAGCCCTACCGGCCGACGTTCGTGTCCGTGACGTACGGCGCCGGTGGCACCACCCGCGACAACACGGTCGGCATCACGGGCCGGATCGCGCGCGAGACCTCGCTCGTCCCGATGGCGCACCTCACCTGCGTCGGTCACACCCGCGACGAGCTCGAGGCCACCCTCGACGCGTTCGCCGTCGCCGGCGTCGTCAACATCCTGGCGCTGCGCGGCGACCCGAAGGACGGCCCGCGCGCCGCGTGGACGCCGACGGAGGGCGGGTTCACCTACGCCGTCGAGCTGGTCGAGCTGGCCGCGAAGCGGGGCGACTTCAGCATCGGCGTCGCCGCCTTCCCCGACGGCCACCCCTCGTCCGCCTCGCTCGAGGCGGACGCCGAGGTGCTGCTCGCCAAGCAGCAGGCGGGCGCGGAGTTCGCCATCACCGACATGGTCTTCCGCGCCTCCGACTACGCCGCCCTCGTGGCGCGCTCCGCGGCGATCGGCGTCGACATCCCGATCCTGCCCGGCATCATGCCGATCCTGAACCTCCGCCAGATCACCCGCATGGCCGAGCTCTCCGGCAAGGCGATCCCAGCGGAGGTCGTCGCCCGCGTCGAGAAGCACGCGGACGATCCCGCCGCGCTGCGGGCCGAGGGCATCACGATGGCCGCCGAGCTCTGCGAGGACCTGCTCGCCGCCGGCGCCCCGGGGCTGCACTTCTACACCCTCAACCGCTCCAAGGCGACGCTGGAGATCTTCGCGCAGCTCAACGTCACGGTCTGAGGGCCACCTGCGCCCTCTGACGGGGCGTCGGCGGGTCAGGCGGGGCCGATGACCTGCGCGACGAGCGCGGCGGAGAGCCCGACGTAGGGCAGCCCCGCCCCCGGGGTGGCGTGCGCGCCGGCGGCGTACACATTCTCGATCGGGGTGTGCGGCCCGAGGCGCTGTCGGACGGTGCGCCGCCCCGCCCACAAGACGCCGAGCGGCGAGCCGCCCCAGCGGCCGACCAGCTCCGCGGCACCGAGGTCCACGCGCGTGACAACGTGGTCGCGGACGTCGATCCGGTGGCGGGCCAGCGCCAGCAGGATGTCCTCGAGCAGCGTGCCGTAGGAGTGGACCGTCCACGCCGCGCCGTCCGCCGTCGGCGCCCGTCCCCGGGTGCGTACGACGAGTGTCGGGTCGCCGTGGAGGACCAGCTCGGCGGGCAGGTCGGTGAGGTGGTCGGGGAGGGGGCCGGCGAGGCCGAGGTGGAACATCGGCGGCGGCAGGGCGGGAAGCGTCCGCCGGACGTGGTCGTGGAGCGCCGGCAGGCGGCGGGGGTCGATCGCGCAGACGACCGCGCCGTCGGGCCCGAGGTCGATCTCCCCCGCGGTGGTGGCGACGGCGGCGGCCCGTCCGTCGCGCAGCACGAGGTCGACCGCGGAGGTGGAGGTCAATGTCTCGACGCGTCGCGTGGCGAGCCGCTTCGTGAGAGCGGCGGCGATCTCGCCGGTGCCGCCGACGACCCGCCAGGCGCCGAAGCGCTGCTCGAGGTAGGCGGTCAGGCCCGACCAGGCGGGGACGTCGCGCAGGTGGTGGCCGCCGGCGACGAACGGGTGACCGGCGACGAGCCGCAGTCGCTCGTCCTTGAGGGTGCGCCGCAGCCGCCGCGCGAGCATCTCGCGCGAGTCGAGTCGGGCGGCCGCTTCCCGGGGGAGCGCCGCAGGGTTCCACGGGTTCTCGAGGTAGTGCTTGCGCAGCACCTCCCAGTCGTCGGCGTACGCCGCGACGTGGTCGACCCAGTGCTGCCCCAGGCCGGGTCCGAGCTCGTCGAACGCGGCGAGCTGTGCCGCGCGTGAGCCGCCGGGCAGGCGCACGCGCGTGCCGTCCTCGAAGCGGTGCTCGCGGATCACGTCGAGCGGCTCGAGCTCGAGCTCACGCTCGGCGGGCCGCCCGGACTTGCGGAACAGGTCGCGCAGGACCGCAGGCAGCAGCGTCGCGTGGGCGGAGCCGTCCCAGGAGAAGCCGTCGAGCTCGACGGGGCGCAGCGCCCCTCCCGGCGCGTCGGCCGACTCGACGAGCGTGACCGAGTGGCCCAGCTTCGCGAGCCGGACCGAGGTCGCGAGGCCGCCGTACCCGCCACCGATCACCACCACGCGCGCCACGCGCGGCACCCTACCGAGCGCCGGTCAGCCCCTCCCGCCGGAGGTCACTCGACGTCGATCGCCGTCCCGCCGGTGAGTGCGAGGAGCTCGTCGTACGTCGTGGAGAAGACCGCCGCGGGATGGCCGGCCGCCGCCCAGACGACCGGGTGGCGGCGGAACCAGGAGTCGACGTAGGTCGCCACCGGGGCCGGATGCCCGATCGGCGAGACCCCGCCGATCACTTGGCCGGTGTGGGTGCGCACGAACTCGGGACTCGCCCGGCGGAGCCGCTCGACGCCGATGGTCGCGGCCGCCGTGGCCGTGTCGACGCGGTGAGCCCCCGAGGTGAGGATGAGGACGGGCGCGCCGCTTGCGTCGAAGAGGAGACTGTTGGCGATGGCGCCGACCTCGCAGCCCAGCGCCTCGGCGGCGAGTGCGGCGGTGTGGACGGCGTCGGGCAGAATGACGATCCGACCGGTGCCCCCGCGCTCCGCGTGCGCGGCACGGAACACGGCGATCGTGGGGTGCTCATCGGTCATGGGCCGACCCTAGCGGCGGCCCTGCCGGATCCGCAGACGAGAACGAACCCCGGCGAGGGGAGCCACAGGAGGGCGCATGACGGAGCGCAGGACGGAGCCGCTCGCCGGCGTACCGCTGGCCGACGAGGTCGACCCGCGGCCCGCGACCCTGACCTGGGCCCTGCGACTGATCGGGATCCTGGTGCTCTTCTCCGGGTTCGTCGTGCTGCTCGTCGCGATCCGTCACGACGACCTGCTGCGGGCCTGGGCCGAAGGCAACCCGAGCGCGCGCAGGATCCTGCAGACGCAGGGGCTCGAGGCGCTCAAGCACCCGGGGGAGTTCGACATCAAGCCGCCGCACTTCGTCGCGCCGGCGCTCACCCTGTGGGGCGTCGTCGCGGGTCTTCTGGGTGTGCTCGCCGTCTTCTTGCGCAACGGCTTCGAGTGGGCGCGCATCGTGACGACGCTCGTGATGCTCGCGACCGCCGTGGCCAGTGTCGGAGGCATCCTGACCGGGCCGCCGGCGCTCTTCGTCGTCCTCACCCTGGTCGCGATCGCCATCGGCGTCGCGGCCATCGTCGCGATGTGGATGCCGGCCACCACGGGATATCTCCATCCGCGGGGCGACGACGAGCTCGCACGGCTGCGGGAGCGCGCCCGGGTCTGAGCCACGGGGTTCGCAGGCCGGCCGGTCCTCGACCGTTGAGAACTGTCGGCGAGGGGCGCTATGTTGTCCCTCGGGTCGAACATCTGTTCGAACGAGGGAAGGATGCCCCATGCCGCCGTACGTCGAGAGTCTGCACGCACTGCCCGCGACGACTCATTCCTACCTCCTGCGCGCCGGCGAGTCGCTCGCCGAGGCGATCGCCGCCCCCGACGTGCCGGCGAGGTATGCCTGCGCCCACGTGGCCGCCCTCCGCGCGGCGGCGGCGCTGATCGCCGCTCGCGCCCGGCCCGCCGCGCCCGGGCGCCGACGGGTGCAGCGCAACGCGTGGGTGCTGCTCGCCGACGTCGCACCCGAGCTCGCCGAGTGGGCCCGGTTCTTCGCCGCGGGCGCGGCGAAGCGAGCGGCTGCCGAGGCCGGCTCGACCCGTGCCGTCAGCGCGCGCGATGCCGACGACCTCGTCCGTGACGCCGACCGGTTCCTCGGCGTGGTCGAGCACGCGCTCGGACTGGTCCCGCATCCTTCGGTCGAGGGCGAGCCGATCCGTCGTGTGGGCTGAGCGCACGGCCCGCCCGGTCGAGGTCCTAGGGTGGGTCACATGTCTGCGAGCGAACGCCCGTCGGAGAGGCGGGCCAGCGCCCGCACCGCCGTGGTCTGGGACGCCCTCGACCCGCTGCTCGACGCCGGAGCGCCGCTCGACGTGCTCGACATCGGCGGTGGCACCGGCGGCTCCGCTGTCCGCCTCGCCCGGCTGGGCCATCGGGTCTCCGTCGTCGACCCGAGTCCCGATGCGCTGGCGGCGCTGGCCCGACGCGCCCGCGAGATGGGTGCCGACGTGGCGGCCCAGCAGGGGAGCGCGGCCGACCTGCTCGAGGTGGTCGAGCCTGACAGCGCCGACCTCGTGCTGTGTCACGGCGTCCTTGAGATCGTGCCCGACCCGGCCGCCGCGCTCGAGGCCATCCGCGCGGTGCTGCGCCCGGGCGGCCATCTCAGCCTGCTCGTCGCGCAGCGCACCGCCGCCGTGCTCGCCCGCGCGATGGCCGGCCACTTCGGGCAGGCCATCGCGCTCTTGGACGAGACCACGTCCGTGGGGCGTTCCGGACGCCGGTTCACCTACGACGAGGCGGCCGCGGCGCTGGCCACCGCTGAGTTCTCCATCACGGCGGTCCACGCCGTCCGGGTCTTCGCCGATCTCGTCCCCGGGTCGCTGCTCGACCTCGAGCCCGGGGCGGCCAGCGCGCTCGTCGAGTTGGAGCAGGCCGTCGCCCAGCGGCCGGACTACCGCGCGCTCGCGGCTCAGCTTCACTTCACCGCGCGACGATGAACTGATCCCCGGCCCGGAGGCTCGTCGTGTCGGCGGCTAGCGCTCCGAAGACACCCATCCTCCACGTCGACATGGACGCGTTCTTCGTGTCTGTGGCGATCCGCGACCGGCCCGAGCTGCGGGACGTGCCCGCCGCCGTCGGTGGTGGACCGCGCGGTGTGGTCACGTGTGCCAACTACGCCGCGCGGGCCTTCGGCGTCCGGTCCGCGATGTCGGGTGTGCAGGCGCGTCGACTCTGCCCCCCGCTGGTCTCGGTGCCGCTCGACCACGACCTGGTGTCGCAGGTCTCCGCGGCGGTGCGCGAGATCTTCGGTCGGTTCACGCCGTCGGTCGAGATGGTGAGCGTCGACGAGGCCTTCCTCGACGTTCGCAGCGCCGTCCGGCTGCTCGGCAGCCCGGTGACGATCGCCGAGCGGATCCGCGCCGAGGTGCTGGCCGAGCAGAGGATCACCTGCTCGGTCGGGGTCGCCATGAGCAGAGGGGTGGCGAAGGTCGCCAGCCGCCACGCCAAGCCCGACGGCGTCGTGGTCGTGCCGCCGGAGGAGCTCACGACGTTCCTCCACCCGCTCGACGTCGGTGAGCTCTACGGCGTCGGGCCCAAGGCCCGCGCCCGCCTGCACCGGCTCGGCTTCTCGACCGTCGGCGATCTGGCGACGACGCCACTGCCCGTGCTCGTCCAGGCCCTCGGGCCCGGCTCGGCCGCCAGGCTCCACCGGCTCGCCCACGGCACCGATGGCGACGGACGCTCAGCGCCGCGGCGCCCGCTCGAGACCGACCGGTCGATAGGTGCGCAGGAGACCTTCGGGCGTGACCTCCACGCGGGGCGTGATCGAGCTGCGATCGTGAGCGAGCTGCTCCGGCTCAGTGCCAGGGTGGGGCGGCGGGTGCGCGCCGCCGGCTGCGTCGGCCGGACGGTGACGCTGACGGTCCGCTTCGCCGACTTCCGCACGATCACCCGGTCCCGCACGCTGACCCAGCCCACCGACGTGACCCAGGAGGTCCACGCGACGGCCGTCGGCCTCTACGACGCGCTCAGCGTGGGCGACGACAGCAGGCTCCGCCTCGTCGGCGTCCGGGTGGAGGGACTCCTTCCGCGCGAGCGCACTCCTCGACAGGGGATGCTCGGCGAGCGCCGGCGCGGCTGGCGGGACGCCGACCTGGCGGTCGACCGGGCGGTGGAGCGCTTCGGCAAGGGTGTCGTCGGTCCGGCCAGTCTGCTGCGGTGAGGGAATTTCGTCACGGTCCCTACCGCCGCCCGTCGCGGCTGCCTAGACTTGGGGGACCGACGGACTTGGGAGGCACGGTGCCACTCTCGGAAGAGGAGCTGCGACTGCTCGAGCAGATGGAGCGCGCCCTCTCCGAGGAGGACCCGAAGTTCGCCAACACCCTGCGCGGCACGGCCCTGCGCCGGGCGCAGCGGCGCCAGGCCATCGCCGCCGGCGCCGTCCTCGCCGGCGGGATCGCGATCCTGATGTCCGGGGTGGTCACCGAGGTGTGGCTGCTGGGTGTGCTCGGCTTCCTGGTCATGCTCGCCTCCGCGAGCACCGGCCTGTCCGCGCTGCGTGGTCACCCTCCCGTCGTGCCCTCCTCGCGAGCGACCCGTCTGGGACGGGTCTCGCTGCTGGAGCGGGCCGAGCACCGCTGGCGTCGTCGCCGCGGTCAGGGTTGGTGACCACGCCGCGCTGACCGGCCTGGCGTGGCCGGTCACCCCATGTGGTCGACGAGCTCGCGCTCCTGCTCGGGACGCGGTGCGGGCTGGCGCCGCCGGGTGCTCATGACCGAGCGCGGCCACAGCCCCGAGCGCCGTCGGCTGGCGGGGTCGGCGTCCTCCCGCAGGGCTTCGACGACGAGCCGCACGTCGTCCCCGATCGGCTCCTGGGACGCGACGCGGGCATAGCGACTGCGCTCCACCGCGACCACGATGCGCTCGAGCGCATCGCGCGCCGTCGCGCCACGAAGATGTCCGTGAAGCTGTCGGCCGGCCGACCGCGGTGAGAGGTCGTCGGACCACGGCAGGCCGAGGTCGCGCACGCTGTCACGCAGCTCCGCCCAGCCGTCCTCGGCACCTCCGTGCAGACGGCGGGAACGACGCCGGAGCCGGACCCAGAGCGGCAGGCCCACGCTCGCGCCGACGAGCAGGAGCAGGCCCGCCACGACGGCGACCGCGACCAGCCAGCCGTGTCCGCCGTCGTCGGACGCGTTCGCGCCGGACGGTGAGGTCGTGTCGTTCGCTCCGGGCTGCGGCACGTCGCCACGATGGTTCGGCGAGACGTTCTGCGTCGGCAGGGAGCCGGGACCCTGCGTCGTCTGCGAGCCGGTGTCGTCGCCACCCTGGCCGCCGAGGACGCCGATGGTGTAGCCCGGCACGGAGGTGTCCGCAGCGGCCGGCGTCGGCTCGAAGCGCACCCATCCCACGCCCTGGAACCACAGCTCCGGCCAGGCATGCATGTCGCGGGCACGGAAGACGTAGTTGCCGCCGCCCATCGCCGTGGGGTTGAGGAAGCCGACAGCGACCCTGGCCGGGATGCCGAGCTCGCGAGCCATGGCCGCCATCGCGGTGGCGAACTGCTGGCAGTAGCCGATCTTCTGGTCGGTGACGAAGTGGAGCAGGTCGTTGCGCCCCGTGCCGCCCGGCCGGTCCAGGCTGTAGGTGAACTCGCCGCTGGAGTGGAACCAGTCCTGGAGCGCGACGGCCTTGGCGAACGGGGTCGACTCCGCGGCCGTTCTCTCCCGTGCGATCCGCCCGAACTCGGCCGGCAGGTCCGGAAGCGCGGTGTAGGCCGCCGGCACGCCGTTCGTCGTGAACGGCGCCGCGAGCAGGAGGTCCTGGGGCGGCTGGACCGGCGCCGACGTCACCGTCCAGGTCTCGCCGGCCGTCGTGAGTCCGCCGCCCCGGTCGCCGGAGATGAAGTCCAGCGTGTCGTCGTCGTAGCGCCAGTCGCCGGCGGCGTCGACCCGGGTCGGGTAGTAGAAGGTCGGCAGCCACTTGGACTGGAAGTCCGGGGTCGCCGTGAGCGTGTACGTCGTGGGCGCCCCGAGCAGGGCACCGTCCCCTTCGGGTGGGTCGAAGCTGGTGTGAGCGGTGTGGGACGGCGGGATGCTGCGGCCGCCCGGCGTCCACTCGGTGCCGTTGAACGAGGTCAGCGTCGCGATCCGCAGGTACGCCGGCGGCGTCGCCGCGCCGCGGCCGGTGTGCACGTAGACGAGCGGGGTGTCGGAGCGGTTCTTGAGGTCGTCGTACATGCCGACCGTCGGGTTGGTGACCCGGATCGGGCCGCCGCCGCCCGAGCCGGGCCCGAACCCGCTCAGGTCGAGGTGGAGGGTCGGCACGAAGACCGGCACGACGATCGCGCAGGCCGTCGCTGCGAGCCCGATCGCGCCCGGGCCGACGGCCCGGCTCCGCACCCGCGCCGGCGACCGCGCCCCGACCGGGTCGGCCGCGATGCCGGCGGCGGCGGTGTCGCCGAGGTGGCGGCCCCAGTGGGCGATGCGCTCGGCCTGCTGCAACGCCAGCAGGGCGAGGAACCCAGCCGCTGTGAGTGCGAAGACCCACCACGCGACACCGCCGCCGACGATGCTGAACGGCACGCTGAAGATCGCCAGCAGCACCAGCCCGGCGAGCGGAGGACGGTGGAGGCGGTTGGCGAGCAGGTCGCCAAGCAGGAACGCCGCCGCCGCCCCGAGCAGGAGATACGGCGCGATGCCGCCGTCGCCGACGCGGACCGGAAGGTCGGATCGGGTCACGGTGTCGTAGGCGGTGTTGAACACGTCGACGACATGGGCGCGGGCTCCGGACGAGAGCGGGAGCGGCGAGCCGAAGATCACCGCGTCGGTGACCAGCCCGCCGATGACGAGCTGGGCGAGGACGACGAGCGGTGTCCGCAGCCGCACCGCCCGCCCGAGCGCGCCGACGCCGACGATGACGACGCCGAGGAACGCGGCAGGCGCGAGGTAGGAGTGCGGGTCGGCGGTGAAGCTGCGCCACGACAGCAACGCCAGCCATACCGTCGCCACGGTGAGGAGCGGGGCCCAGACGTCGTACCGGCGCGGCATCAGCCCACCTCCTCGCCCGCCGGCGTCGGCGGGACGACGCCGTACGTCGCCGTGGCGGCGCGGGCACCGAGCTCGCGCCAGGCCTGGTCGAGACGGTCGCCCGGTCCGAGCCCGGCGGCCTTCCAGCCGTGGACGGTCAGGATCTTGAGGCCGCCCAGCGCAGGCGCCGGCGCCGATGGCGACTGCGGGGTCGATGAGGTGGCCCACTGGTCGACGTCGAGGGCGAGGGCGAGCGCGGCACCCGCGTGGTGACGCACGCGGCGGAGCACGGCGACGTCGCCCTCGTCGACCGCACCCAGGACGGCGACCGTGACACCGCTCTGGCCGGCCTCACCCACCCAGGAGTCGTCGACGAGCGGGTGAGGCGCGAGCTGGACGAGCGCGAGCGTCTCGAGAAGCCCGGTGGTGTCGGCCTCGCCGTCGCGGCTATGCCAGCCGGACAGGTCACCGGACGAGGTCGCCAGGCGGACCGTGAACCCGCGCTGGCGCAGGTGGAGCGCGATGGAGGCCGCGGCGACGACGGCGGCCTCGAACGAGGACGCCGCGCCCTGGCCGCGATGTGCCACGCGGCGGTTGTCCAGGAACACCGTGGCCCGCGCCTGCCACGGCTGCTCCTCGCGCCGGACCATGAGCTGGCCGACCCGCGCGGAGCTGCGCCAGTGGACCCGGCGCAGGTCGTCGCCGCGGCGGTACTCGCGGACCGTCACGTCCTCCGCGCTCCCACCGGAGAACGAGCGCGGGCGGCTGTCGCCGGAGGCACTGGCGGTGCCGCTCAGGTCGATGGGGGAGAGCGTGACGGTCCGCGGCGTCACCGTGAACGAGGTGGTGGTCTGGAAGGAGCGGCCGAGCTCGACGAGACCGAACGGGTCGGCGACCCGCACCCGCATGGGGCCGATGTCGAAACGTCCACGGACGTCGGAGCGGACCTGGTAGGTGACCCGGCGGCGCCAGCCATGGCCGATCCGGTCGACGACGAACCGCGGGCGGCCGCCGAGCGAGTAGGGCAGACCCTCCTCGAGGAGCAGCGACCCGGTCGGGATCCAGCCCTCGTTGGTGAGGACGAGGTCGACGCGCGCGGGCTGGCCCGCCTCGGTGAGCTGGGGCGAGATGGTGCGGACCAGCGAGAGCCGGTAGCGACCGCGACCCACCACGAACGCCGTCACGAGCGGCAGCGCCACGAGCAGCACGCCGACCCGCACCAGCGTCCGCTGGTCGAGCACGACGGCGCAAGCGACCGCCGTGACGCCGGCGGCCAGGAACGCCCGTCCGCGGACGGTCAGGCCGGCGAGTGCCTCGCGCACCGGATCACCGAGGGGAGGGCGGGAGCGACGGCGGCACGGGTACGCCGGAGACGACGCCCGTGAGGATGTCGGCGACCGACAGGCCGTTCATCGCGGCTGCGGCGCTGGGGAGCAGCCGGTGGGCCAGGACCGGCACGGCCAGCGCGCGGACGTCGTCGGGCAGGACGTAGTCGCGACCCTGGAGCGCAGCCGAGGCCTTCGCCGCCCGCAGCAGGTGGAGCGTCGCCCGCGGCGACGCACCGAGCGCGAGCTGGCCGTTGACGCGGGTCGCCGAGGCGATCGCCACGGTGTACTGGCGCACCGCGTCGGCGACGTACACCTGCTTGACGATGCCGATGATCTTGCGGATCTCGGCCGCGTCCGTCACCGGCTCGAGGTCGTCGAGCGGGTTGGCGCCCGTGTGGCTCGCGAGCATGGAGATCTCCGCCGCGGCGGGCGGGTAGCCGACCGACACGCGGGCCATGAACCGGTCGCGCTGGGCCTCGGGCAGCGCGTAGGTGCCCTCCATCTCGATCGGGTTCTGGGTCGCGATCACCATGAACGGCGACTCGAGCTGGTAGGTGACGTTGTCGACCGTCACCTGCTGCTCCTCCATGCACTCCAGGAGCGCCGACTGGGTCTTGGGGGAGGCGCGGTTGATCTCGTCGCCGACGACGATGTTGGCGAACACGCCGCCCGGGCGGAACTCGAACTCGCGGGTGTTCTGGTTGAAGACCGCGACGCCGGTGACGTCGGAGGGCAGCAGGTCAGGCGTGAACTGGATGCGCCGAACCGAGCAGTCGATGCTGCGGGCCAGCGCCTTGGCGAGCTGGGTCTTCCCCACGCCCGGCACGTCCTCGATGAGCAGGTGGCCCTCGGCCAACAGCACGACGAGCGTCGAGAAGACGACGTCGGACTTGCCCTCGATGACCTTCTCGACGTTGTGGCGGATCCCGGCGGTGACGCGCGCCACCGTCTCGAGGTCCGCCCCTCCCGAGGGCACATGCGTCGGCGTGCTCACCTGTGGTCCTTCCAGATCCTCGACCGGCTCCCCGCGACCACTCCACGAGGGTCGGCTGCGTCGCCCTCCACCGTACGGGGTCGGCGGGCGCCGCGTCTGCTGTCTGAGGTCTCGCTGATGTTTGTGTGACGACGCCGGGGCCATCGCGGTTCACCCGCACCGGTGTCGCTCTCTTGCCCTCCCAGGTTCCCCACCACGCCCCACCGGATCCCTCCACCTTCCTCCACCACGGTGCTCCACCACCGCGATCGGCCGCGATCCACCGCGATCCACGGTGCCTCAGCGGTGCTCGGCGGGCGCGGGTGGAGCCGCGACACGAGCCGCAGGGGTGCGATGTGGTTGACGGTGGGGGATTGTGGAGTAGGGTGGAGCAAAGTGGAGGAAGATCCCGTAGGCCGGATCATCCGGATCGACCTGGAGGCGCCCGATGTTCTTCATGGGCACCTACACGCCGAAGCTGGACGAGAAGGGACGGCTCTTCCTCCCGGCCAAGTTCCGTGACCGACTGGCTGAGGGGGTCGTCGTGACACAGGGTCAGGAGAACTGCCTGGTCGTGTGGCCCGAGGACGTCTTCATGCAGGAGGCCGCGAGGGCTCAGCAGACGCCGCTGACGTCGAGGGGGGCGCGTGACTATGCGCGTGTCCTCTTTGCGGGCGCCGAGCAGTCCTCACCGGACAAGCAGGGGCGGATCGGCATCCCGCCGCTCCTGCGGGCCTACGCCGGCATCACCAAGGACGTGGTGGTGATCGGCGTGATGGACCGGATCGAGATCTGGGAGCCGACCCGCTGGACGGAGTACTCCGCCGCAGCGCAGGCGAAGTTCGCAGAGCTCGACGAGGACCCCGGCCAGCAGAACTAGAAGTCAACAGCGGATCCGCAGGACGAGGTCTCAGTCCCGCTCTCACGGTCGTCCGACGCACCTTCCCCGGCGCCGGAACGGACCACTTCCCCGGGAGCGGGCATGAGACCTGGCTCTGCGGATCCGCCGCATTTCCAGCACGCATCCGCAACACCGAGCCACGCGATGGGGGTCGAACAGGTGGCAGGCCAGCAGCACGTCCCGGTCATGCTCGACCGGATCGTCGCGCTGCTGACCCCGGCGCTCGAGCGCGACGGCGCCGTCCTCGTGGACTGCACCACCGGTCACGGGGGCCACACGGAGGCCGTGCTGCAGCGGATCCCCACCGCCCGCGTGATCGGGATCGACCGGGACACCAGCGCGCTCGCGCTCGCCGGTGAGCGGCTCGCGGGCTTCGGGGAGCGCTGGGTCGGCGTCCATGCGGTGTACGACGAGCTGCTGGACGTCATCGCCGACCAGGGGCTCGCGCAGGTCGACGCGGTCCTCTTCGACCTGGGTGTCTCCTCGATGCAGCTCGACCAGCGCGAGCGTGGCTTCGCCTACGCCGAGGACGCCCCGCTCGACATGCGGATGGACGCCACGACCGGTCCGACCGCGGCCGACGTCCTCAACACCTACTCCGTCGGCGACCTCACCCGTGTCCTGCGCGAGTACGGCGAGGAGAAGTTCGCCGCGAAGATCGCGCGCGCGATCGTCCGTCGCCGCGAGCGCGAGCCGTTCACCACGAGCGCGGGCCTGGTGGAGCTGCTGTATGCGGAGATCCCGGCGCCCGCCCGGCGTACCGGCGGCCACCCGGCCAAGCGCACCTTCCAGGCGCTCCGCATGGAGGTCAACGACGAGTTGGGTGCGCTGCGCGCCGCCCTGCCCGCCTCGCTCGAGGCGATCGCGGTCGGTGGCCGTGTCGTCGTCGAGTCCTACCACTCCCTGGAGGACCGGCTCGTCAAGCAGGTCTTCACCAGGGCCACCCGGCTCGAGGTCCCGCCCGACCTGCCGTTCGTGCCCGAGGGGATGGAGCCGGAGATCCGGCTCGTCACCCGGGGGAGCGAACAGGCCACCCCGGCCGAGATCGAGGAGAACCCGCGCGCCGCGTCGGTCCGCCTCCGTGCCGTCGAACGCGTCCGCCCGCAGCAGTCCCGCCGCTAGTCCGTCCGAGGAGCCACCGCCATGAGCAGCACCGCCGCCCAGCAGGTCCGCAGCCGTCTCGCCCCCTTGCTGGAGGGCCGCGAGCGCGTCCGCCTCACCGTCGTCCCCGACCGCCGGTCGTCGGCGGCCCGGCTGCCATTCGTCGTCCTCGTGAGCGTGATCCTCGTCGGCGGCGTGGTCGGTCTGCTCTGCTTCAACACCTCGATGCAGCAGGCGGCGTTCGCCGAGAACAAGCTGCAGGAGCAGGCCACGAACCTCGCCGCGCGCCAGGAGTCGCTGAGCTCGCAGATCCAGCGGCTGCAGGACCCGCAGAACATCGCGGCCCGGGCGCAGCGGCTCGGCATGGTGATCCCCGCCAGCCCGGCGCTGATCCACGTCCCGAACGGCAAGGTTGAGGGCACCGCCGTGCCGGCGGACCGCAGCGCGACCCCGCCGCTCTACCCGCGCATCGCCAAGCCGGCGTACGCCGTCACGCCGCCGGCCACGACGACGCAGGCCAAGACCGACCGACACGCGCGTCGGTGACGGCGGCGGCGTCGTACCACCTGTAGACAAGAACCACACGAGTCACAGCAGCACCACTGATCACACACGGGGGAGAGAGTGGGTCGACCAATGCGGGGCCGTAGCGGCAGGGGACCGGGGCTGGTGTCCGGTCTGCTCGGAGGCCGCCGGCCGGTGCGTTCCGCCGCCCGCCTCGACGTCCGGCTGCGGGTGGGGTTCGTCGTGATCGCCATGATCCTCTCGGTCTTCGGCGCGCGCCTCGTCCAGCTGCAGGGCTTCGACCCGCACGCCTACGCCGCGGCCGCTGCGAAGGAGAACCTCGTCGACGTCGTGCTGCCGGCCGAGCGTGGCGACATCCTGGACCGCAACGGCGAGCCGCTGGCCGACTCCGTCGACGGTCTCATGGTGATCGCGGACCCGTCGCTGACCTCGCAGCACGCCGCCGAGCTCGCCACGCTGCTGTCCAAGCGGCTCAAGATCGACTACGCCGCCACCTTGGCCAAGCTCCGCAAGACCAGCGGCGCGGGGAGCCGCTTCCAGTACGTCGCGCGCAACGTCCCCGCGACCCTCGCCACCGCGGCGGTCCAGGCCGCCGAGAAGAAGGGGTACGACGGCCTGACCACCGAGCGCGACCCGATCCGCGACTACCCGGCCGGCGACGTCGCCGCCAACCTGGTCGGCTTCATCGGCACCGACGGGCCGCTCGCCGGGATGGAGCTCGCCTTCAACAAGCACCTGGCCGGCAAGGACGGCAAGGCGACCTACGAGCAGGACAAGGCCGCCGGCGGCACCCGGATCCCGCTGGGGAAGAGCAGCCGGGTCAACCCGATCGACGGGCAGAATCTCACGCTCACGATCGACCGTGACCTGCAGTGGTACTCCCAGCGGGTCCTCATGAAGGCCGTCCAGGACGCCAACGCCGAGTCCGGCATGGCGATCGTCATGGACACCAAGACGGGCGAGGTCCTGACCCAGGCGGACTACCCCACCTACAACGCCCAGGACCCCGGTGCGACGCCGCAGAAGTACCGCGGCGTGCCGTCCCTCTCCGACCCCTACGAGCCCGGCTCGGTCGAGAAGGTGCTGACCCTCTCGGCCCTCATCGACGCGGGCAAGGTGACCGACCGGACGAAGCTCACCGTGCCGGGGGAGTACAAGAGCGGTGACGCCTACATCCACGACTGGTGGGCGCACGGCACGGTCAAGTTGACCCTCGCCGGCGTCATCGCCCAGTCGTCCAACATCGGCACCGTGCTGGCCTCGAACAAGTTCAAGAAGGGCCAGCTCCGCGACTACCTGGTGAAGTTCGGCCTCGGCCAGCGCACCAACGTCGGACTCGCGGGCGAGTCGGCCGGGCTGCTGCCGTCGACGTCGGTCTGGAACGACGCGGACGAGGACCGCATCGACTTCGGTCAGTCGCTCTCCGTCAACGCGCTCCAGGAGGCGGCGGCGGTCAACACGATCGCCGACGGCGGTGTCCGGATCGACCCGAGCCTGGTCATCGGCCACGCCACCAACGACGCCGGCGTCGAGGTCGGCACCGACACCGCCACGCGTCGTCGCGTCGTGAGCGCCGCGGCGGCGAAGCAGATGTCGCTCATGATGGAGCGGGTCGTCGACCCGGTGGCGGGGCTGGCCCCCAAGGCCGGCGTCCCGGGCTACCGCGTCGCCGGCAAGACCGGCACGGCGCAGCGGGTCAGCACCAAGTGCCACTGCTACGACGGCACCTTCACCGTGTCGTTCGCCGGCTTCGCCCCCGCGGACAACCCGCGCTTCACCATCTATGTCGTGGTCCAGAACCCGCGCAACGGCGGCGGGGGCGGCTCGGTGGCCGGCCCGGTCTTCTCCAAGATCATGGGCTTCGCACTCCGTCGGTACGGCGTCCCGCCGACCAACACGCCGGCCTCGAAGCTCCCCACCACCTGGTGACCGCCCCGGGGTTGAGTCCCGCGACTCAACGGCCGATGCATAATGCGCCTATGATATAAGTAGATTATGGAAACGCGACCGGTCACGGGCAGGAAGCTGTCGGTGACCCTCGAGAGCCTGGTGCGACTGATCCGGGAGATCTCGACGGCCGGCGGCGTCTCGCCGACGGCGGCCTCCGTCCTTGCCCGGCTGGGCCGGGAGGGCCCGACCCAGGTCAGCGAGCTCGCCCGGGCGACCGGCGTGAGCCAGCCCGCCATGACCCAGCTCGTCACGCGCATGGAGCGCGACGCCCTCGTCGCGCGGACCGCGGCGGAGGACGACCGGAGGGTCGTGCTCGTCGGGCTGGCCGAGCGCGGGAAGCAGGTCCTCGACGAGCGTCGCGCGGAGCGGGCGGGCGTGCTCGACGCGCTGCTGGACGAGCTCGAAGCCGACGACCAGGCCGCGATCGCCGCGGCGCTGCCGGCCCTGGAGCGGCTCGTCGACGCGAGCGCGTCGCACTGAGCGCGCCGCGCCCGGACAAACAGGCACAACACGAACAACTCGCGAAGGAACCGCACATGAGTGCACCCCACGGGTCGGGGCACGGAGCCCCGGCCAGTCCGTTCACACAGCCGAAGGCCGTCTGGGCCGTCGCGTTCGCCTGCGTCGTGTCCTTCATGGGCATCGGCCTGGTGGACCCGATCCTGCCGGTCCTGGCCACCCAGCTGAAGGCGACGCCGGCCCAGGTGTCGCTGCTGTTCACGAGCTACCTGGTCGTCACGGCGGTGATGATGCTCGTCGTCGGCTGGGTCTCGAGCCGGATCGGCGCGAAGTGGACGCTGATCGCCGGCCTGATCCTCATCGTGGTCTTCGCCGGCCTGGCCGGCACGGTGAACTCGGTGAACGGCATCGTCGGCTTCCGCGCCGGCTGGGGCCTGGGCAACGCGCTGTTCATCTCGACCTCGCTGGCCGTGATCGTGGCGTCCGCATCGGGCGGCTTCGCCGGCGCGATCATCCTCTATGAGACCGCCCTCGGCCTCGGCATCGCCGTCGGTCCGCTGCTCGGCGGTGTCCTGGGCGGGATCTCCTGGCGCGGGCCGTTCTTCGGCGTCTCGATCCTCATGTTCATCGCGCTGCTCGCGACCCTGCTCTTCCTGCCGCCCACGCCGAAGCCGGAGAAGAAGACCTCGATCGTCGCGCCGCTCGCCGCCCTGCGCCACCGTGGGCTGTTGACGATGGGCATCATGGCGCTGCTCTACAACTGGGGCTTCTTCACGCTGCTCGGCTACGCGCCGTACCCGATGGATCTCTCCAAGCCCGTCCAGCTCGGCTACGTCTTCTTCGGCTGGGGCATCCTGGTCGCGATCTTCTCCGTATGGGGCGCCCCCTGGGCACAGCGCCGGTTCGGCACCGCCCACACGCTCTACTTCAACCTGGTCGGGCTGGCCGTCCTGCTGGCCGTCATCGGCATCGGCGCCCGGCAGTCGTCGCCGACGACCGTCATCGTCGCGGTGGTCCTCTCGGGCATCTTCGTCGGTCTCAACAACACCCTGACGACCCAGGCGGTCATGCTGGTCTCGCCGGTCGAGCGGCCGGTCGCCTCCTCGGCGTACGGCTTCGTCCGCTTCATCGGCGGCGGTCTCGCGCCGTGGGTGGCGGGCAAGATCGCCGAGGCGAGCAACCAGTCGGTCGCGTTCTATGTGGGCGCCGCCGCCTTCCTGCTCGCGATCCCGGTCCTGTTCAGTGGCCGCAAGCTGATCACGGCGGCCGAGTCCTCTGTCGAGGACGAGGAGGTCGTCTCGCCGTCGCTGGAGGCCGTCGGGCTGCCGGCCAAGGGCCTGCGTCCGGTCATCGTCGCGGTCGGTGCCACGGACGACGCCGCCGCGGTCGTCGACCAGGCCGCCGACATCGCCGCGCAGGAGGGGGCCGCCCTCGAGGTGGTGCACGTCCGGGAGACCGAGGTCGTCGAGGAGTTCGCCATCGACGCCGAGGAGCCGAGCGCGGCCGCCGCGACCGTCCAGGCCCATCTCGACCGGCTCGCCGGTCGCGGCGTCACCGCGAGCGGTCTCGTGCTCCACAGCGTGGGGGATCACGCCACGGCTGGACGCGTGCTCGCGCTCCACGCGGCCGAGGTGGACGCCCGGGCGATCGCCCTGGGCCGCTCGCCGCGCGGCCCGGTGGTCCAGTTCGCCGATGGAAGCCTCACGGCCGCGCTCACCGGCGCGACCGACCGTCCTGTCGTCCTCCTCGTGCCGGGCGAGGAGCCGCGCTCCCTCCAGGGCGCCTCGCTCGACGAGCTGCGCCGCCGGTACGCCTGACGGCGCGACCGGCACCATCCGGCCGGTTGCCCGCCGACGAATCGGCGGGCGACCGGCCGCCGGTTAACCTGCCCGCGTGACCAGCCCGTACGACGGCCTCGACCGCCCTCACGTCGCGACCCGGCCGCGCCACCCGGTGCCGGTGCGCATCGACGCGCTGACCGCGGCGCTGGGCCCCGCGGTCACCATCCACGAGCCCGCGGGACACGCCGATGCGAGCGGCGCGGTCACGCTGACCGGGGTGTCGCTGAGCTCGCAGCGGGTGCTGCCCGGCGACCTCTATGCGGCCCTGCCCGGCAGCCGGAGCCACGGCATCGCCTTCGTCGCCGGTGCGCTCCAGGACGGCGCCGTGGCGGTGCTCACCGACTCCGACGGCCTGGCTCGGATGGGCGACCCGACCGTCCCGGTCCTGGTCACCGAGCGCCCGCGTGCCCTCCTCGGCGCGGTGGCGCGGCTGGTCTACGGCGACCCGGCCGCGGCCATGCGGATGATCGGTGTGACCGGCACCCAGGGCAAGACGACGTCCACCCGCCTCGCCGAGGGCGCGCTGCTGGAGGCGGGCGTCCGGGCCGCGGTCGTCGGCACGGTCGGGACCCGGATCGCCGGACGCGACGTGAGGACGACGCTGACGACCCCCGAGGCGCCCGACCTGCACGGCCTCTTCGCGCGGATGCGCGAGGAGGACGTCGCCGCCTGCGCGATGGAGGTCTCCAGCCACGCCCTGGTGATGGGGCGCGTCGACGGGGTCGTCTTCGACGTGGCGGTCTTCCTCAACCTCGGCCGGGACCATCTCGACTTCCATCGCGATATCGAGGACTACTACCAGGCCAAGGCGTCGCTCTTCACGCCCGAGCGGGCGCGGCTGGGCCTCGTCAACATCGACGACGAGCACGGCCGGCGGCTCGCCGCCCAGGCGCCGATCCCGGTCCGGACCCTCTCGACCCACGACGCGGCCGCGGACTGGACGGCCACCGACGTCGCACTCGGCCCGGACGGGTCCGACTTCACCCTGCGCGGCCCGGGCGGCGTCGAGCTGCGGGCCCGCTGCCCGCTGCCCGGCGACTACAACGTCGTCAACAGCCTCGCGGCGCTGGCCGCGATCGGGGAGGCAGGACTGCCCGAAGGCACGCTGGAGGCGGCCGCCTCCGCGCTCGGCCGGGGCGCCGGCGTGCCCGGCCGGCTCGAGCGGATCGACGAGGGGCAGGACTTCACCCTCGTCGTCGACTACGCCCACAAGCCGGACGCCGTGGAGGCCGCGCTCCACACCCTGCGGCCGCTGACGCGCGGCCGGGTGATCGCCGTCCTGGGGGCCGGGGGCGACCGTGACGCCGGGAAGCGTCCGATCATGGGCGAGATCGCGGGCCGGCTCGCCGACGTCCTCATCGTCACCGACGACAACCCGCGCAGCGAGGACCCGGCGGCGATCCGCGCCGCCGTCCTCGCCGGAACCACCTCGGCCGCCGCGGAGGTGCTCGAGATCGGCGACCGGCGTGCGGCCATCGTGGAGGCGGTACGCCGGGCGGCGCCGGGCGACATCGTGCTCGTGGCCGGCAAGGGCCACGAGACCGGCCAGGAGGTCGGCGGCGTCGTGCACCCGTTCGACGACCGCGACGTCGCGCGTGAGGCATTGGCCACACGTCGGTGACGGCCGTACGGCGGGGCACCACCAGCTCGCCGGTCGGGTAGGGAAGAATGCCGGAGGCCGGTCCGGGAGCTGTGGGGCCGGTCCTCGGTCGGGACGCACAGCTAGAGACGAGGACACCGGGCTGACATGAGAGCAATCCTGTTGAGCGGCGCCATCAGCCTGCTCCTCTCGTTGCTCGGCACCAGGCTCGCCATCCGGCAGTTCACGAAGTGGGGCTACGGGCAGGAGATCCGCGACGACGGGCCGACCAGTCATCACACCAAGCGCGGGACGCCGACGATGGGCGGAGTGGGGATCATCGTCGCCTCGGTCGTCGGCTACTTCGTCGCCAAGCTGCTGACCGGGTCGACCCCGTCGGCCTCGGCGCTGCTGCTGCTGTTCCTCTTCGTCGGGATGGGCCTGGTCGGCTTCCTCGACGACTTCATCAAGGTCTACAAGCAGCGCAGCCTCGGCCTGCGGAGCAAGGCGAAGATGGTGGGGCAGACCGTGATCGCGGTCGTCTTCGGCGTCCTCGCGCTGCTGCCGGGGCTCAAGGACGCCCGCGGCATCGAGCCGGCCTCCCACGCGATCTCCTTCATCCGCGACCTCGGCTGGACGCTGCCGACGGTCATCGTGCTGGCGCTGATCTGGCTGATGGTCACCGCGACCAGCAACGCCACGAACCTCACCGACGGTCTCGACGGCCTCCTCACCGGCTCGAGCGCGATGGTCTTCGGCGCCTACACGATCGTCAACATCTGGCAGAACAACCAGCGCTGCGGCCGGCCCTCGGTCGAGATCGGCACCTGCTACGACGTCCGCGACCCGCTCGACCTCGCGATCGTCGCGTCGGCGATCACCGGCGCCTGCTTCGGCTTCCTGTGGTGGAACGCGTCGCCGGCGAAGATCTTCATGGGCGACACCGGCTCGCTGGCGCTCGGCTCCGCCCTCGCCGGGCTGGCCGTGCTGTCGCGCACCGAGCTGCTGCTCATCGTCCTCGGCGGCCTCTTCGTCGTCGAGACGCTCTCGGTCATGCTGCAGGTGAGCTTCTTCAAGGTCACCAAAGGCAGACGCATCCTGAGGATGGCGCCCATCCACCACCACTTCGAGATGCTCGGTTGGGAGCAGATCACGGTGGTCATCCGCTTCTGGATCATCACCGGCCTGTGCGTCGCCACCGGCCTCGGCATCTTCTACGCCGAGTGGGTGGCGGGCATCTGATGAGCAGGCGACTCGACAGCCTCGGCCAGAAGGACTCCTGGGAGGGGATCAGGGCCGTCGTCGCGGGCTTCGGCGTGTCCGGCTTCGCCGCGGCCGACAACCTCACCCACCTGGGCGCGTCCGTGACCGCGCTCGACGAGTCGGTCGGCGACGCGGAGCGGCAGGACAAGGCCCAGCTCCTCGAGGTCCTCGGAGCGACCGTGCGGCTGGGGGAGGGCTCGACCGCGACCCTGCCCGAGGGGACCGACCTCGTGGTCACCTCGCCCGGCTGGAAGCCGACGGCCCCGCTGCTCGCCCAGGCTCGGGAACGCGGGATCCCCGTCTGGGGCGAGGTCGAGCTCGCCTGGCGTCTCCGCGACCCCGAGGGCCCGGCGCCCTGGCTCGCCGTGACCGGCACCAACGGCAAGACGACGACCGTGCAGATGCTCGACTCGATCCTGCGCGCCGCCGGCCTGCGCTCGGCCTGCGTCGGAAACGTGGGGCGTCCGATCGTCGAGGCGGTGATGGACCCGGCGCCCTACGACGTCTTCGCGGTCGAGCTCTCCAGCTTCCAGCTGCACTACACCGACTCGATGGCCGCCGAGGCGGCGGCGGTCCTCAACGTCGCCGAGGACCACCTCGACTGGTACGCCGGGCCGACCGGGATGCGTGACTATGCCGCCGACAAGGGCCGCATCTTCGAGCGCGTACGCCGCGCGTGCGTCTACAACGTCGCCGACCCGACCACCGAGGAGCTCGTCCGGGAGGCCGACGTCGAGGAGGGTGCCCGCGCGATCGGCTTCACGCTGGGCATGCCCGGCGTCGGGATGCTCGGACTCGTCGAGGACATCCTCGTCGACCGCGCCTTCATCGAGGAGCGTCAGACGAGCGCGGCGGAGCTGTGCACCGTGCGTGACCTCGCCAGCGACGCACCCCACTACCTGCAGAACGCGCTCGCCGCGGCCGCCCTCGCCCGGGCCCACGGTGTGAGCCAGGCCGCGGTGCGCGACGGCCTCCGCGCGTTCCGCCCGGACGGACACCGCATCGAGGTGGTCGCGACGCAGGACGGCGTCACCTGGGTCGACGACTCCAAGGCCACCAACCCGCACGCCGCCCGCTCCTCGCTGCAGGCCTACGATCCGGTCGTCTGGGTCGCCGGCGGGCTCGCCAAGGGCGCGCGCTTCGACGACCTCGTCGAGGAGGTCCACGGCCGCCTCCGCGGTGTCGTGCTCGTGGGTCGTGACCGCGACGTGATCGCGGACGCTCTCGCGCGACACGCGCCGGATGTCCCCGTCATCACGGTCGGCGACGGCGAGACTGGTGCCGCAGTCATGGAGCAGGCCGTCGAGGCCGCCGCCGGGCTCGCGCAAGGGGGCGACACCGTCCTGCTCGCGCCCGGATGCGCCTCGCAGGACCAGTTCCGCGACTACAAGGCACGCGGTGAGGCCTTCGCCGCCGCCGTACGCCGCAGGAACGCCTAGACGCAGGAGGGCCGCCGCCGATGACCACGGTCGAACCCGACGAGCTCACCGGCGCCCTGGCCCCCGTCGACACTCTCGCTGACGGCGAGACCGCGCGCCGCCCCGGCTGGTTCGCCACCCTCCGGGAGGCGCTCGACCGGCCGCTGGCGGCCTACTACCTGCTGCTCGGCTCCTCGGCGCTGCTGCTCACCATCGGGCTCATCATGGTGCTTTCAGCCTCGAGCGTGTGGTCGTTCACGAAGTACGGCAACTCCTACACGGTGGTCACCCGCCAGCTGATGTGGGTCGCGGTCGGCGTCCCGTGCGCCTTCATCGCGTCCCGGCTCAGCCAGCGCTGGGTGCGCCGGCTGGCCTGGCCGGCGTACGTCCTCTCCTGCGTGCTCCTGTTGGCGACCGTCTTCCTCGGTCACGCCGTCAACGGCAACCAGAACTGGCTCGGCGTCGGCTCCCTCTCGATCCAGCCCTCCGAGATCGCGAAGCTCTCGCTCGTGCTGTGGTCGGCGCACGTCTATGCGCTCAAGGAGCGCCGCCTCGCCTCGCTCCACCACGTGCTGGTGCCGGTCGTGCCGGGCTTCCTCGTGACGATCGGGCTGGTGCTCGCCGGTCGTGATCTCGGCACAGCGCTGGTCTTCTTCGCGCTCATGCTGGGCGCGCTCTGGGCGGTCGGTGCGCCGGGCCGGCTCTTCGGCCTGGCCGCCTCGGTCATCGGCGTCGCGGTCATCTTCCTGATCGGCACCAACCCCGAGCGACTCAAGCGCATCACGAACTTCGTCGACCCGTTCAAGGACTTCCACGACGCCGGCTGGCAGCCCGCCCACGGGCTCTACGCGCTCTCGACAGGCGGCTGGTTCGGCCAGGGCATCGGTGCCTCCCAGCAGAAGTGGGGCGACCTGCCCGAGGCCCACACCGACTTCATCTTCGCCGTGCTCGGCGAGGAGCTCGGGCTGGTCGGCACCCTGCTCGTCATCGCACTCTTCGCCACGCTCGCCTACGCCTGCATCAAGGTCGCGCGCCAGACCACGGACCCGTTCGTCCGGTTCGTCTCGTTCGGGGTCGTCGTCTGGCTCATGGGTCAGATGATGATCAACATCGGCATGGTGCTGGCCCTGCTGCCCGTCATCGGCATCCCGCTCCCGCTGGTGTCGTACGGCGGCTCGGCGCTGCTCCCGTCGCTGGTCGCCCTCGGCCTGGTGCTGGGTTGCGCCCGTCGCGAGCCCGAGGCCGCCGCGGCGCTGGCCCAGCGGAAGAAGACCCGTTCGTCCGGCGTCGGTGCCGGCCGCCCGATCCGGTAGCCCCGGTAGATTCGACGCACGATGAAGGTCCTTCTCGCGGGCGGCGGTACCGCCGGCCACACCTCGCCCCTGCTCGCCACCGCCGACGCGTTGCGCCGGCTCGACGAGTCCACCCCGATCACCTGTCTCGGCACCCCGCGCGGCCTGGAGACGACCGTGGTCCCCGCGGCGGGCTATCCGCTCGAGCTCGTGCCGCCGGTGCCGCTGCCGCGGCGGCTCTCGGGCGAGCTGCTGCGCGTGCCCACCAACCTGCGCGCCGCCGTCAAGGCGACCTACGACGTCTTCGACCGGGTCGAGCCGGACGTCGTCGTCGGCTACGGCGGGTACGTCTCCATGCCCGCCTACCTCGCCGCCCGGCGGCGCAGGATCCCGGTCGTCGTCCACGAGCAGAACGCTCTGCCCGGGCTGGCCAACAAGGTCGGCGCGCGCATCGCCCGACGCGTCGGCGTCAGCTTCCCCGACACCCGGCTGCCGAAGGCGGAGTACGTCGGCCTCCCGATCCGCCGGATGATCTCGACGCTCGACCGGACGGCGCTGCGTGCGCAGGCGCGCGCCTTCTTCGGGCTCGACCCCGACCGCCCGACGCTGGTCGTGACCGGGGGCTCACAGGGAGCCCGCCGCCTCAACGAGGCCGTCCTCGGCGCGGCTGCGGCGCTCGCGGACGCCGGCGTGCAGGTCCTCCACGTCGTCGGGCCGAAGAACGAGGTGACCGCTCCCGGGACGGCGGTGCCCTACGTGGTGCTGAACTACGTCGACCGGATGGACTACGCGCTCGCCGCGGCCGACCTCATGATCGGTCGCTCCGGGGCCTCCAGCGTCACCGAGGCGGCCGCCGTCGGCGTGCCCGCGATCTTCGTGCCGCTGCCGATCGGCAACGGTGAGCAGGCGCTCAACGCCAAGCCCGTCGTCGAGGCCGGGGGAGCGCTCCTCGTGCCGGACGCCGAGCTGACCGCCGCCTGGGTGACGGCCCACGTGCCCGCCCTCGCGACCGATCCGGCGCGGCTCGCCGCGATGTCGACCGCCGCGAGCGCCCTCATCCCGCGCGACGCCGACGACCAGCTGGCCCGGATCATCGCCGAGGTGGCAGCCCCGTGAGGATCCCCGTCCCCGAGACGATCCTGCCCGCCGAGCAGCTCGGCCGGGTCCACTTCGTCGGCATCGGCGGCGCAGGCCTCTCGGCCATCGCCCGGATCATGCTGGCCCGCGGCATCGTGGTCTCGGGCAGCGACGGCGTCGACAGCCCCACGCTCGACCGGCTCCGCGAGGCGGGCGCGACCGTCCACGTCGGCCACGCGGCGGAGCACGTCCGCGGGGCCGACACGCTCGTGGTCTCCACGGCCGTGCGCGAGGACAACCCTGAGTACGTCGAGGCCGTCCGCCTCGGGCTGCGGATCTACCCGCGCTCCGCGGGGCTCGCCTCGGTGATGGCGGGCCGCCGAGTGCTCGCCGTCGCCGGCACCCACGGCAAGACCACGACGACCTCCCTGCTGACCGTCGCGCTCCAGGCAGCGGGGGCCGACCCGACGTACGCCGTCGGCGGCGAGCTCGCCGCGAGCGGCACCAACGCCGCCGAGGGCGGCTCCGACCTCTTCGTCGCCGAGGCCGACGAGAGCGACGGCGCGTTCCTGGTCTACAAGCCGCACGTCGCCGTGGTCACCAACGTCGAGGCCGACCACCTCGACCAGTGGGGTGACGAGGAGTCCTACCGCAACGGGTTCGCCCAGTTCGTCGGCCGGCTCGACCCCGACGGCCTGCTGGTCGCGGTCGTCGACGACCCGGGCGCCGCCGACCTCCGCTACGTCGCCTCGTCGCTGGGGCGCCGCTTCGTCGGGGTGGGGGAGTCCGAGCTCGCCGACGTACGCGCCGTCGACGTGGTCCTGAAGGGCACCACGTCGTCGTTCACCGTGGTCGACCGCGGCGGCGTCGAGCTCGGCCGGGTCATGCTCCAGATCCCCGGCCGCCACTACGTCGCCGACGCTCTCGCCGCGCTGACCGTGGGGCTCCGGCTGGGCTACTCCTTCGAGTTGCTCAAGGCCGGCCTGGAGAGCTTCACCGGCACGCGTCGGCGGATGGAGCGCAAGGGCGACGCCGGCGGCGTCCGCGTCTACGACTCCTACGCACACCACCCCGCGGAGATCGCCGGCGACCTGGTCGCGGCCCGCTCCGTCGCGGGGGAGGGGCGCCTCATCGTCGCCTTCCAACCCCATCTGGTCTCCCGGACCCGCATCTTCGGCGAGGACATGGGGCGTGCGCTGGGAGCGGCCGACGAGGTCGTCGTCCTCGACGTCTACCTCGCGAGGGAGGACCCGGACCCGGAGGTCACCGGCCGGCTCGTCGCCGACGCCGTGCCGCTGCCCGCGGATCGGGTCGCGTTCGTGCCCGGCCTCGAGGAGGCCGCGGCCGAGCTGGTCCGCCGCGCCCGGCCCGGCGACCTCGTCGTCACGCTCGGTGCCGGCAACGTCACCGAGGTCGCGCCCCGCGTGCTCGCGCTGCTCGAGGGTCAGGATGCGTAGGCTCCGGCGCGCGGAGCCGGCGGCGGTCTCCGACACCGCCGAGGTCGACGCGGCCACGCTGCGGAGCCGACGGCGTTTCGCCCGGCGGCAGTGGCGCCGTCGCTTCCTGGCCTGGAAGTGGGTCATCGTCCTGCTGCTGGTCATCGTGTTGCTGTGCGTCGCCATCTGGGCGGCGTACTTCTCCCGCTGGCTCCAGGTGAAGGGCGCCGACATCGAGGGCGATCACGCGATGGCGACGCCGACGCTGGTCGAGAAGTTCGCCGACGTTCCGGTCGGTGACCCGCTCATCACCGCCGACCTCGCGGGCGTCCGGCTGCGGATCCTGGCGAACCTCCCGGTGGTGAAGTCCGTCGACGTGTCCCGCGAATGGCCCGACCGGATCCTCATCAAGATCACCGAGCGGAAGCCGGTGGCCGTCGTCTCGATCGGCGGGCGGCTGCGTGCGCTCGACGACACCGGCGCCGTCTTCTGGCACTATGCCAAGGCGCCGGCGGGCCTGCCGCGCGTGACGAGCTCGGCCGGCACGGACAGCGAGGCGCTCAGCGAGGCCGCCAAGGTCGCGGCCGCGCTCCCGGCCGATCTCGCGCGCCGCGTCGACCACGTCGCCGTCGCGACGGTCGACGACATCTCCCTCTCGCTCCGCGACGGCCGCACCGTCGTCTGGGGCGGCGCCGCCGACTCCACCACGAAGGCGAAGGTGCTCGTGGCGGTGCTGAAGTCGAACCCCGACGCCGGGAAGTACGACGTCTCCGTGCCCGGCCAGCCGGTCGTCTCGCCCGGGCGGTAGGCGGGAGCAGGCCCGGGAGCGGCGATTTCCCCGGCCGGCCGGGGAGACCCGACGCGGCGTGATCCGATCGATCTGCGATCCGACCCGCGTGTCGCCACGATCGACGGCGTACCTCTGCCTAGTGTTTCTGACACGGCGAGGTTGACATAACTATAACCCTCAGGCTGAGGGTCAGGGTTGAGGGACACGCCGGCAGACGTCAAGCAAGAGCAACACCAGCGCAACAGGAGCGAAGGGGCGACCATCGTGGGAGCTGCACAGAACTACCTGGCGATCATCAAGGTCGTCGGCATCGGTGGCGGCGGGGTCAACGCCGTCAACCGGATGATCGAGGTCGGCCTCAAGGGGGTCGAGTTCATCGCGATCAACACCGACGCCCAGGCGCTGTTGATGAGCGACGCCGACGTCAAGCTCGACATCGGCCGCGAGCTGACCCGCGGTCTCGGTGCCGGCGCCAACCCGGATGTCGGCGAGAAGGCGGCGGAGGACCACGCGGACGAGATCGAGGAGGTCCTCAAGGGGGCCGACATGGTCTTCGTGACCGCCGGCGAGGGCGGCGGCACCGGCACCGGCGGCGCGCCGGTCGTTGCGCGCATCGCCCGCAGCCTCGGCGCCCTGACGATCGGTGTCGTCACCCGGCCGTTCGCCTTCGAGGGCCGCCGGCGCGCCAACTCCGCCGAGGAGGGCATCGCCCGGCTGCGCGAGGAGGTCGACACCCTCATCGTCATCCCGAACGACCGACTGCTCTCGATCAGCGACCGCAACGTCTCGGTGATGGACGCCTTCCGCCAGGCCGACCAGGTGCTCCTCCAGGGTGTCTCGGGCATCACCGACCTGATCACCACCCCCGGCCTGATCAACCTCGACTTCGCGGACGTGAAGTCGGTCATGTCCAACGCCGGTTCGGCCCTGATGGGCATCGGCTCGGCCCGCGGCGACAACCGCTCGGTCGAGGCCGCCGAGATGGCCGTCAGCAGCCCGCTGCTCGAGGCCAGCATCGACGGCGCCCACGGCGTGCTGCTCTCCATCGCCGGTGGCTCCGACCTCGGTCTCTTCGAGATCAACGAGGCGGCGGCGCTCGTCGCGGACGCGGTCCACCCAGAGGCCAACATCATCTTCGGTGCGACCATCGACGACGCGCTCGGCGACGAGGTCCGGGTGACCGTCATCGCCGCCGGCTTCGACGGTGGCATGCCGAAGCGCCGCGAGGGCGAGAGCGTGCTCGGTCAGCCGGCACGCCAGAGTCGTCCCCAGCAGTCGCAGGAGGAGACCCGCGCCGCCGTCGCGGCGGTCGCGAGCCGTCGTACCGAGGACACCGCGCAGACCGCCCGCCCGGCCGCTCCCCGCCAGGCGCCCGCCGCTCCGCCGGCCCCGCCCACCGAGCCTGCACCGGCCCAGCAGCAGCCCGTGCGCAAGCCCGCGCCGTCCGTCGACTTCAGCGACGACGACCTCGACGTGCCGGACTTCTTGAAGTAAGGCCTCGGTTGTACTCCTTCCGCACCTCGCTCGGCCCCGTCGACCTGGCCTTCACGGACAGGTACGGCGGGGTCAGCGCTGCGCCCTTCGACGAGCTCAACCTCGCGGTGAGCGGCCCTGACTCCCTCGAGGCGAAGGCCGAGAACCACCGACGGCTGCTCAGCGACTTCGCTCCGGGCGTGCCGTACGCCGATCTCTACCAGGTTCACGGACGCGACGTCGCCCTCGCTCGACCGGGCGAGCGGCCGCACGCCGACGGCATCGTCACCACCGACCGTGACGTCGTCCTGCTGGTGCGCATGGCCGACTGCGTGCCGGTGCTGCTCGCCGATCCCGACGCCGGGGTGATCGGGGCGGTGCACGCCGGTCGGCGAGGCATGGCGGCGGGCGTGGTGCCGGCGACGCTCGCGCGGATGCGGGAGCTCGGCGCCGGATCGCTCACCGCCTGGCTCGGCCCGTCGGTGTGTGGCAAGTGCTACGAGGTCCCGTCCGCGCTGCAGGAGGAGGTCGCCGCGATCGAGCCGGCGAGCCGGGCGACCACCAGCTGGGGGACCCCGAGCCTCGACGTCGCCGCCGGTGTCCGCGCGCAGCTCGACCGTGAGGGTGTCTCGACACTCGACGCGGGCCGGTGCACGCGGGAGTCGCCCGACCTGTACTCCTACCGCCGCGACGGGGCCGGCATGTCGCTCGGTGCCGTGATCCGGTTGCGAGGTGCGGCATGACCACCCGGGCGGAGGAGATCGAGGCCGGGCTGACGACGGTCCGGCATCGCATCGCGGTGGCCGCGGAGAAGGCGGGCCGCGACCCCGGCGAGGTGGGTCTGGTCGTCGTCACGAAGTACTTTCCGGCCTCCGACGTCCAGATCCTCGCCGACCTCGGCGTGACCGACGTCGGGGAGAACCGTCACCAGGAGGCGGAGGCGAAGGCCGCCGAGCTGCGCCGGACTCGCGGGCCGGATCAGCCGTTGCGCTGGCACTTCATCGGCGGCCTGCAGAGCAACAAGGCGGCGGCCGTGGCCGCCTACGCCGACGTGGTGGAGTCCGTCGACCGGGTCAAGCTCGTCAGCGGCCTGCAGCGCGGTGCCCGCCAGCGCGACCACCCCGTCGACGTACTCCTGCAGGTGAGCCTCGACCCGCCGGACCACCCGGGCCGCTCGGGCGCTGCGCCTGCTGATCTCGCGGCGCTCGCGGAGGCGGTCACCGCCGCGGAAGAGCTTCGGCTCTGCGGCCTGATGGCCGTGGCGCCGCTGGGGGAGGACCCCGCCGAGGCCTTCGCCCGGCTGGCGGCGATCCGGCGGGAGTTCACCGCGCAATACCCCCATGCGACCCGGCTCTCGGCCGGGATGAGTGGGGACCTGGAGCAGGCGATCGCCGTGGGGGCGACACATGTGCGTGTCGGCTCGGCGGTCCTCGGTTCGAGGCCCACTCTCAAGTAATGTCCCAGGCAGTTCCACCACAGGCGGAAGAGAGATAACCAATGAGCGGTGCGATGCGCAGGATCGGTGAGTACCTCGGCCTGCTCGAGGACACCGGCCGGTACGACGAGGAGCTCGGCTCCTACGACGGCGACGACGACCACACCCGCGTGCAGGAGGGCGCTCCCGCACGTCCCGCCGCCCGCGCACCGCGTGAGGTCCGCGAGGTCAGGGAGTCGCGCCCCGCGCCGGTGGCCGACATCGCCGAGCGGCGCCGGCCGACGGTCGTGCCGTCGGTCGCCGAGCTCTCCAGGATCGTCACGCTCCACCCGACGACCTACAACGAGGCGCGCCAGGTGGGCGAGAACTACCGTGACGGCACCCCGGTGATCATGAACCTCTCCGAGATGGAGGACGCGGACGCCAAGCGCCTCGTCGACTTCGCCGCCGGGCTGATCTTCGCCACGCGTGGTGACATCGAGCGCATCACCAACAAGGTGTTCCTTCTCTCACCGCCCAACGTGACGGTGGCCGCGGAGGACAAGCGCCGCATCGCCGAGGGCGGGTTCTTCAACCAGAGCTGAGGCCGCGCCGCGCGTCACCGGCGCGCCACGGTGCCCGGGAGCGCGACCGCGATGGTCGCGGAACTCGGCTGTGCTGGCAGGCGCTAGAGTTTCGACAGCACCATCCGTGCCGCTTCCTCAGGACACGGCACACCGACGTACACAACCGAGCAATGAATGGGTGAGGTCATGCCGCTGACGCCAGAGGACGTGAGCAACAAGCGCTTTACTCCCGTCCGGCTCCGCGAGGGCTACGACATGGGCGAGGTGGACCAGTTCCTCGACGAGGTCGAGGCCGAGCTGGCGCGTCTCACCAAGGAGAACGACGACCTCCGGTCCAAGCTGGCGGCGGCCCAGTCCGGCGGCTCCTCGTTCGCTCCGGCCCCGGAGACCAAGCCTGCGCCGCAGCCGACGCCGGCCGCGCCCGAGCCGGTGGCGGCGCCTGCGGCGGCCGCCGCGACCCCGGCTCCGACCAGCGGGATCGAGACGATCCGCGTCGAGACCGTGCCGGAGGCGTCCAACGCCGCGGCCCGTCTCCTCGAGCTTGCGACGCGCAACCACGACGAGCTCATCAACACCGCGAAGAACGACGCCGACAAGATCGTCGGCGAGGCGCGCACGAAGGCCGAGCGGCTCGAGAGCGAGTCGAAGGAGAAGGCCGACCGCATGGAGGCCGATGCCCGGACCCGCGCCCAGATGCTCGACTCCGAGACCGCCGAGCGGCGTCAGCAGCTCTTCGGCGACCTCGAGCGCGAGAAGGACAAGCTCACGACCGAGGTGGAGAACCTCCGCTCCTTCGAGCGGGAGTACCGCTCGCGGCTCAAGAGCTACTTCACCCAGCAGCTCGAGGCGCTCAACAACTCGGCTACCGAGACGCAGTCGCCCAACGCGTCGTCCTCGGACGACGTCGCCCCGGCGCCGAAGCGGCTCCGCTCCATCCTCGGCGAGGAAGAGGGCTGACAGCCACCCCTGCTCACACGCGCCGGCCGCTCCCGCACGGGACCGGCCGGCGCGTTGGTTGAGTGGCGTTCCGCCAGCGGTTACCCTCCCCGCACGCTGTCTTGCGTATCGGGGCGCGACAGCCACGGCAGGAGGGAGGGATCGCATGGTCCCCGCACACCGTTCCGCGGAAGGGAACAAGTCCGAGCGCGACGAGGTTGGGTCCGCCGTGGCGGTCCCCGCCGCCCGTAGGTCGGGCTCGTCCCGCAGCACCACCCGCAGGTCAACCACCAGCGCGACGGCCCGTCGGGCCGCGACGACGAAGAAAGCGAGTGCCGTGGTCAAGAAGGCGACCACCGGGGTGATCTCTCCCGAGTCCCTCAAGGTGAAGGACGGGGAGGACCCCTGGACCCAGGAGGAGCTCGACGAGGTCATCGCCGAGCTCAACGAGGCGAGGACCCACAGCCTCGAGGTGCTCGCCGCCCAGGAGGCGGAGCTGTCCGGGCTCATGCGTGACTCAGGTGACGGTGCCGGCCAGGACCAGGCCGACATGGGGGCGACCAGCTTCGAGCGTGACCACGAACTGACCGTGGTCAACAGCGAGCGCGACAAGCTGGCGCAGATCGAGCGTGCCTTCGCCTACCTCACGGACGGCACGTACGGCATCTGCGAGTCCTGCGGTGAGCCGATCGGGAAGATGCGGCTCATGGCGTTCCCGCGTGCCACACTGTGCATGACATGCAAGCAGCGCGAGGAACGTCGCTGAGCGACGCGGACGAGACCCAGACCAAGGCTTCGACCACCGTACGACGACCGGTCGTCCGCGCGATCTTCGTGGCGGTCGCGGTCGTTCTCCTGGCGATCGACCAGGTGACCAAGGTGGCGGCGGTGGCGGGCCTGACCCCCGGCCGGCCCCACCAGCTCGTCGGGTCCCTGCTGCGGCTGAACCTCACCCGCAACCCGGGCGCGGCGTTCAGCACGGGCACGTCCCACACTGCCGTGTTCACGGCGCTCGCGATCGCCGCCGCGATCGTGACCGTGTGGTTCGCGTTCCGTGCCGGAAGCCGCGCCTGGGCGGTGGCGCTCGGCTTCCTCTTCGCCGGCGTCGTCGGCAACCTCGTCGACCGGGTCGCCCGCGCACCGCGTGCGTTCCACGGCTTCGTGGTGGACTTCCTCGAGCTGCCGCACTGGCCGATCTTCAACGTCGCCGACATCTGCATCACCGTCGCTGCGGTGCTCATCCTCGTGCTGGCCTATCGAGGGGTCCGGCTCAGCGGCCTGCCGGTGGACCCCCGACCGGACGCGGAGGACGAGCAGTGAGCTTCGGTCACACCGACCATCGCACGCTGTTGGTGCCGGAGGGACTGGAGGGGGAGCGGGTCGACGCTGCCATCGCGCGGCTGTTCGGGCTCTCCCGCACCCGCGCGGCCGAGCTCATCGCCGACGGCCAGGTGCTCGTCGACAGCGCGGCGGTCGCGAAGAGCGACCGGGTCGTGGCCGGGTCGATGCTCGACGTGACGATCCCGGCGATGGTCGACCCTCTCGAGGTCGTGCCGGAGATCGTGGAGGGGATCAAGATCATCCACGACGATGACGCGATCGTGGTGATCGACAAGCCCGTGGGTGTGGCGGTCCACCCGTCGCCGGGCTGGACCGGCCCGACGGTCGTCGGCCACCTGGTCGGTGCCGGCTTCCGGATCTCGACGAGCGGCGCGAGCGAGCGGCAGGGCATCGTCCAACGGCTCGACGTCGGCACGTCGGGCGTCATGGTGATCGCGAAGTCGGAGCATGCCTACAGCGTGCTCAAGAACGCCTTCCGGCACCGCACGGTCGACAAGACCTATCACGCGCTCGTCCAGGGTCATCCGGACCCGCTCGAGGGGACGGTGGACGCGCCGATCGGCCGCCATCCGAAGTACGACTACAAGTTCGCCGTCATGGCCGACGGGCGCCACTCGGTGACGCACTACGAGACGCTCGAGGCCCACCGGTTCGCCAGCCTCCTCCAGATCCACCTCGAGACCGGCCGGACCCATCAGATCCGGGTCCACATGAGCGCACTCAAGCATCCCTGCGTCGGCGATCTGACGTACGGCGCCGACCCGGCGCTCGCGAAGAGGGTCGGTCTCCAGCGGCAGTGGCTCCACGCCGTACGCCTCGGTTTCGAGCATCCCGAGTCGGGCGACCAGGTCGTCTACGAGTCGACGTACCCCGCCGATCTGCAACATGCGCTCGACGTCATCCGCGACAGTCATTAGGCCCGCGGAGCCGGCGGACGCCGACGAGGTCGCGATGGTCTACACCGCCGCCCGCGTGGCGGCGGTGCCGTTCATGCCCGTGTCCATCCACACGAGCGAGGAGGACCACCGCCACTTCGCGGAGGTGCTGGCCGACGGTGACCGCGAGACGTGGGTCGCCGAGGTCGACGGGACGGTGGTCGCGTTCGTGGTTCTCACGCCGACGTGGGTCAACGACCTCTTCGTCCATCCCGACCAGCAGCGGGCCGGGCTGGGCAGCGCGCTGCTCGCCGTGGTCAAGTCGCTTTGTCCTGACGGCTTCGGGCTGTGGGTCTTCGAGTCCAACACCCCGGCACGGGCGTTCTACGCGCGCCACGGTCTCGTGGAGATGGAGCGGACCGACGGCGCCGACAACGAGGAGCGAGCGCCCGACATCCGGATGGAATGGCGTCCTGTCGCAGCGGCATGACGGTGGTGGCCCGACGGCCGAGTGCCCCGGTCCGCGGCGCTCGGGTTTCCGCGGGACCGGGGCACGTCAGGGGAGGCGGAGGGAGCACTCGGCCTCGCCTTGACGGTACGTCCCGCGGACCCCGATCCGGCGGCCTCGGCGGCAACTTTCAGCCAACTCACAGCCTTCCTATGGGCTGCGCTGGGGTGCGCTGAGCGGAAAGCTGTCGGTGCTCGGTGACACGCTGCCCGGGTGGCTGTCGGCGGGTGCCGAACCGGTAGGCTGAGGCCCTTCCCCCAGGACGCTCGTCACGGCCCGTGACAGACCCTGTTGCATGCCCCGAACGACCTCGAGGAGGCTTCCGCACCCATGTCGGCCGGATCGAAGGACTCGTTCGTCCACCTGCACGTCCACACGGAGTACTCCATGCTGGACGGCGCCTCGCTCCTGGACGGACTCTTCCGGCGTACGAGCGAGCTCGAGATGCCGGCGATCGCGATGACCGACCACGGCAACATGCACGGTGCCTACGACTTCTGGAAGAAGGCGAAGGGGCACGGGGTCAAGCCGATCATCGGCATCGAGGCCTACCTCACCCCGGGCACCCCGCGTGGTGAGCGCAAGCGCGTCCGGTGGGGCAAGGGCGACCAGTCCGAGGAGGGCGGCGACGACGTCTCGGGCGGTGGCGCCTACACCCACATGACCATGTGGGCGGAGTCCACCGAGGGGATGCACAACCTCTTCCGGCTCTCCTCGAAGGCGGCTCTGGAGGGCTATTTCTACAAGCCCCGGATGGACCGCGAGCTCCTCGAGCAGTACGCCAAGGGCATCATCGTCTCGACCGGCTGCCCGAGCGGCGCGATCCAGACCAGGCTCCGGCTGGGTCAGTGGGACGAGGCGGTCAAGGAGGCCGGCGAGCTGCAGGACATCTTCGGGAAGGACAACGTCTTCCTGGAGCTGATGGACCACGGCATCTCCATCGAGAAGCGGGTCCGTGACGACCTGCTCAGACTCGGCCGCGAGATGGGCATCAAGCCGATCGCGACCAACGACTCCCACTACACCAGCCCCGAGGACGCCGGCGCCCAGGAGGCGCTGCTGTGCGTCAACTCCGGCAGCCGGCTGTCCGAGCCGCCCTACAGCAAGGGCGGCAAGCGGTTCGCGTTCGAGGGCACGGGCTACTACATCAAGTCGGCCGCGGAGATGCGGGAGCTCTGGGGGTCGCAGGACCTCATGGAGGCCTGTGACAACACCTTGCTGATCGCCGAGCGGTGCGACGTCGAGTTCACCGAGTCCACCGGCGGCTACATGGCGCGCGCGGAGATCCCCGCGGGGGAGACCGAGGAGTCGTGGCTGCGCCAGGAGGTCTGGCGTGGCATCGAGATGCGCTACCCCGGCGACAAGCTGACCCAGGAGGTCAAGGAGCGCACCGAGTTCGAGCTCGCGATCATCGCGCAGAAGGGATACTGCGGCTACTTCCTCGTGGTCGCCGACTTCATCCAGTGGTCGAAGGACAACGGCATCCGGGTGGGGCCGGGGCGCGGATCGGGTGCGGGCTCCATCGCCGCGTACGCGCTGCGGATCACCGACCTCGACCCGCTCGAGCACGGCCTCTTCTTCGAGCGCTTCCTCAACCCCGAGCGTCCCTCGATGCCCGACTTCGACATCGACTTCGACGACCACCGTCGTGGCGAGACGATCAAGTACGTCACCGAGAAGTACGGCGCCGACAAGGTCGCCCAGATCGCGACCTTCGGCCGGATCAAGGCGAAGCAGGCGATCAAGGACGCGGCGCGCATCCTCGACCACGGCTTCGCGATCGGCGACCGGATCACCAAGGCGCTGCCGGCCGACGTCATGGGCAAGGGCGTGCCGCTCAAGGAGCTCTTCAACCCCGAGCACAAGCGGTACGGCGAGGGCGGTGACTTCCGCAGCCTGCACGACTCCGACCCCGAGGTGCGACGGATCTACGAGGTCGCCCTGGGCCTCGAGGGACAGATCCGCCAGACCGGGGTCCACGCGGCCGGCGTGATCATGGCGAGCGAGCCGCTGCTCGACATCGTGCCGCTGATGGACCCGAAGCAGGACGGCTCGGTCATCACCCAGTTCGAGTACCCCACCTGCGAGTCGCTCGGCCTGGTCAAGATGGACTTCCTGGGTCTGTCCAACCTCCACACCCTCGACGACGCCGTCAAGAACATCGAGATGAACCGCGGCGAGAAGGTCGTCCTCGAGGACCTCCCGTTCGACGACAAGGCGACCTACGAGTTGATGGGCCGCGGCGACACGCTCGGCGTCTTCCAGCTCGATGGTGGCGGCATGCGCGCGCTGCTCCGCTCGATGCAACCGGACCAGTTCGCCGACATCACTGCGGTCTCAGCCCTCTATCGACCCGGCCCGATGGGGGCCGACTCCCACAACAAGTACGCCCGCCGCAAGAACGGCCGGGAGGCGATCGAGCCGATCCACCCGGCGCTCGCCGAGGCGCTGGAGCCTGTGCTGGGCGAGACCTACGGCCTGATCGTCTATCAGGAGCAGGTCATGGCGATCGCCCAGGTGCTCGCCGGCTTCACGCTCGGCGCCGCAGACAACCTGCGCCGCGCGATGGGCAAGAAGAAGAAGGAGGAGCTGGACAAGCAGTACGCCGGCTTCCAGGCGGGCATGCTCGAGCGCGGCTATCCGCAGGACGCGATCGACACCCTGTGGGCCATCCTGCTGCCCTTCTCCGACTACGCCTTCAACAAGTCGCACTCCGCGGCGTACGGCGTGGTCACCTACTGGACCGCCTACCTCAAGGCGAACTACCCGACTGAATACATGGCAGCCCTCCTGACGTCGGCGAAGACCGACAAGGACAAGATGGCGATCTACCTCAACGAGTGCCGTCGGATGAAGATCGCCGTCCTGCCACCCGACGTCAACGAGTCCTCGCACGACTTCACCGCGGTCGGCAACGACATCCGCTTCGGTCTGACCGCCGTCCGCAACGTCGGGAGCAACGTCGTCGACGGCATCGTGACGGCGCGCGAGGAGAAGGGCCGCTACGCGGACTTCAACGACTTCCTCGCGAAGGTGCCCGACCGGGTCTGCAACAAGCGGGTGGTCGAGTCGCTCATCAAGGCGGGCGCGTTCGACGACCTGAAGCACCGGCGCCGCGCGCTCGTCGCGGTGCACGAGACCGCGATCGAGCAGTACATCGACATCAAGCGCAACGAGGCGATCGGCCAGGATTCGCTCTTCGGCGGGCTCGACGACGACTCCGGGAGCGGCTTCGGGGTCTCGGTGACGATCCCCGACATCGACGAGTGGGACAAGATGACCCTGCTCGGCCACGAGCGCGAGATGCTGGGCCTCTATGTCTCGGACCACCCGCTCCTCGGCCTGGAGCACGTGCTGTCCAACGGCACCGACGCCACGATCGGCCAGCTGCTGCTCGACGAGGACCGGCCGCACAACTCGACGGTGACCATCTGCGGGCTCATCACGGCGGTCAACCGCAAGATCACGAAGAAGGGCGACGCCTGGGCGACGGTCACGCTCGAGGACCTCGACGGTGCGATCGAGGTGCTGCTCTTCCCCAGCTCCTACCAGCTCGCGGCGCCCCACCTCGTCCAGGACGCGATCGTCAGGGTGAAGGGCCAGCTCTCCCGCGACAAGGAGCAGCCCGAGATCCGCGGTCAGGAGGTCACGGTCCCCGACCTCTCCGACGGGCCCAGCGGACCGGTCGTGATCAGTCTGCCCTCGACCCGGTGCACGCCGCCGGTCGTCTCCTCGCTGCGTGATGTGCTCAGCACCCACCCGGGGATGACCGAGGTGCGGCTACGTTTGCTGACGCGGGAGTCCACGCGGGTCATGAAGCTCGACGACCGGCTCCGGGTGACCCCGACGCCCGCGCTCTTCGCCGATCTCAAGCAGCTTCTGGGACCTGGATGTCTGACCAACTGACCACACCGACCACGCCACCTCTCGAGGCGGCGGGGTCGCCGCCGTCCCGACAGGTCCGCGTGGCGGTGCTGCAGGCGGTCGCCACCGTCGTCCTCGGCGCCGTGGTCGGCGTCGTCGGCGGCTGGCTGGTCGAGCGGCTCTGGAGCCCGGCGGCGACGGGCATGGTCGTCGACCACCGGTGGTATCGCGGCGTCGTCTCGCTCGATCCGCCCCTCGTCGCGCAGAACGCCGACCAGCGTGTCTTCGCGGGCATCGGCTGGTTCGTCGTGGTGACGGTCGTCGGCGGCCTGGTCGTGGGGCTGGTGTCGGCGCTGTTCCTGGCCCGACGGGAACTGGTGACGCTCGTCGCGGTCACGGTGGCGACCGTCGGCGCCGGGTTCGTGACCTATGCCGTGGCGACGGCGCTCGCTCCGCCGGACCCGGCCCGGGCGGCCGCCACCGCGCGCAACGGCACGGTCCTCTCCGACACGCTTCATCTCGGCTCCCACTGGGTCGTCCTGGCCTGCCCTGCCGGCGGCCTCGCCGCGCTCGCGGCGGTGTTCTTGATGCTGTACTCCCGCCCGCGGGGGTAGGCTCCGCGGCACAACCAGATGGGGGAGTCTTCGTGTCCGATCAGCAGCCGCCGCCCGGTCCTCCCGGCCCGCCGCCGTACGGTCCACCGCCGAGCCAGCCGCCGTACGGTCCGCCGCCGAGCCAGATGCTGGCCGGTGTGCCGCCGCAGCCGCGCAACACGCGCAAGATCCTGATCGGTGCCGGTGCGGTGGTCGCGGCGGCCGCGCTCGTCGGTGGAGGTGCGTTCGCGGCCGCCTCGCTGCTCGGCGGAGACGACGACGAGGGTCCCGCGGTGGCCGAGGCGCTTCCGTCCACGACGTTCGCGTTCGCCAGCGTCGACCTGAGCAAGGCGGGCGGGGCGATCTCGCTGGTCAAGAAGTTCCCGGGACTGAGCGAGGATGCCGGGGCCGACGACCTCGGCAGCGGGGACGACATGGCTCAGAAGCTGATCGGTGAGGTCCTCGGCGATGCCGGCGACCTGTGCGGCGGCCTGACCTGGGAGAAGGACTTCGCGCCGTGGCTCGGTCACAGCGCGGCGATCGCCGGAGTGGACGTCGGCGGATCGCCCGCGCCGGTGGGGCTGATCCAGTCCACCGACGACGCGAAGGCGAAGACCGAGCTCTCGAAGCTGTCCGACTGTGCCGAGGGACACCTGGCCGGCACGGTGCGTGACGGCTGGGTCGTGGTCAGCACCTCGCAGGCGACGGTCACGCAGGTGGTCGACGCGACCGGCAAGGGCAGCCTGGCCGATGAGAAGTCCTACCGCGATCAGATGGGCTCGATCGGCGACCAGGGTGCGCTGACGATGTACGCCGGCCCGAAGACCGGGGACCTGCTCTCAAAGGCGCTGGAGAGCTACGGCGACATGCTCGGCGGTGTGTCCGGGAGCGGCTCCGACTTCGGTTGGTTCGCCTACGGCGACGGCGACGGCGCCTACTCCGGTGACGACGACTCCGGGCCGGCGGCGCTCCTCGAGCAGGCGTGTCCCGGGCTCGGCGACCCGTCCGGACTTATGCAGAGCTACCAGTCGGCGCTCGCCGGCTTCGGCGGTGCGGCGGCCACGCTGCGGTTCGAGGACGGCGGCGTCGAGCTGGAGGCGGCGGCCGACCTCGGCAAGGCCGGCGGCGCCGGCGACAAGGCCGGGGCGCTGGTCGGCTCGCTTCCGTCGGACACCGCGGCGGCGTTGGGCGTCAGCATGGGCGACGGCTGGTTCGACCAGGTGCTCACCAATCTCGGCCAGGTGTGTGGCGGCAGCTTCGACGCCAAGACCGTCGAGGACCGGCTGTCCCAGCTGACCGGGCTGACGTTCCCGGACGACATCGAGACGCTGGTCGGTGACGGCTTCGCGCTCGCGGTCGGTGACGGCATCGACTTCGATGCTCCGACGCCGGCGGGTCAGCCGATCGGCGCCAAGATCACGGGCGACGCCAGCGGGATCGACGATGTGATCGCCAAGATCCGCGCCGCGATCAACCGGTCGGGGGAGAACGACGAGGGCATGCTCGAGACCGACACCTCCGGTGACACCGTGGCGGTGGGCCCCGACGCCGGCTACCGCACCCGGCTCCTCGAGGACGGCAAGCTGTTCGGCGACACCACCTTCAAGGACGTCGTGCCGGAGATCGACAAGGCGAGCATGGTGGCCTACGTCGACTTCGACGCCTTCGACGGCATGGTCGAGAAGGACGGCAGCAGCGACGACCTGGCCAACTTCAAGCCGCTGAAGGCGCTCGGCCTCAGCACCTGGTACGACGGCACCGTCTCCCACACCTTCCTACGGCTCAGCACCGACTGATCCGGTGGGTCAGTTGGGCGACCAGCGCGTCCGCGCGACCTCGGTCGCCGGCAGCGACGGGATGACGTTCATCGCGCGGAGCTCGTCGCGCAGGAGCCGGGTCACCATCTCGAGGCGTACGCCGGCGTCCTCGGCCTCCAGCAGGGCCTGGCGGTCGCTCATGGGCAGGGGAGCGGTGGCCGAGAGCGTCCAGGCGAGGTACTCCGGGTCGCGGGGCAGGGAGCCGGAGAACGGGTCCTCGCGGAACTCCTGGATGGCGGCACGGTAGGCCGTGAAGGTGGCGCGGGCGCGGTCGGCGACCTCCGGCGCGACCTCGACCTCGGGCTCGCCGAGCTCCTCGACCTCGGCGACGGGGAAGGGGCCGCTGGGATCGAGGCGATCCATCCGGATCCGGCCGCGGCCGAGTGCGACCACCTCGAAGGAGTCGTCGGGGTCGGCCTCCGCCTCGGTCAGCTGCAGCAGGACGCCGACCCGGTAGAGCGACTGGGCGCCCTGGTCACCGACCTCGTAGCCCTCGCGGATCGCGACGGAGCCGAAGAGCCGCTCGGCGGGATCCTCGATCCGCAGCAGGTGGTGGACGAGCGCGCGGTAGCGGTCCTCGAAGACGTGCAGGGGTAGGGACACCCCGGGGTAGAGGACCGCGTTGAGCGGGAACATCGGCAGCCGCAGGCTCACACCGCCACGCTAGCCGGGCCGGGCCGCCACGCCGCCGACCGCCACGCGTCCAGACCTCGTCGCCGGCGCGGCTCCGGCGGGGTCGGGCTCGTAGACTTGGGGCATGATCCGACGTATCGACCTCCGTGACGCAGACGCGTCAGTCGACTACCGCCAGGCCGTGCCCCGGGCGGACTTCGACGTCGAGGCCGCGGTTCATGTGGTCAAGCCGATCACCGACGCGGTCCGCGACCGCGGCCTCGAGGCGATCCTCGAGCTCAACGCGAAGTTCGACGGCGTCGAGCAGTCCGACATCGCCGTGCCCGCCGAGGCGCTCGCGAAGGCCCTCGCCGAGCTCGACCCGCAGATCCGTGCGGGTCTGGAGGAGTCGATCGCGCGCCTGCGCGCGACCTGCGCCAACGAGCTCGAGACCGACGCCGTGACCGACCTCGGGCCGGGCGCCCGGGTGACCCACCGCAAGGTGCCCGTCGGGCGGGTCGGTCTCTACGTCCCCGGCGGACTCGCGCCGCTGGTCTCGAGCGTCCTGATGAACGTCGTGCCGGCCCAGACCGCAGGCGTCGGCTCCATCGCCCTCGCGAGCCCGCCCCAGAAGGAGTTCGGTGGTCTTCCCCACCCGACGATCCTGGCGGCCTGCGCACTGCTCGGCGTCGAGGAGGTGTACGCCGTGGGCGGCGCCCAGGCGATCGCGATGTTCGCCTACGGCGTCGAGACTTCTTCGGGGCGGGTCGACCGGGTCGATCTGGTGACCGGACCCGGCAACATCTACGTCGTCACGGCCAAGCGGGTCCTCAAGGGCCAGGTCGGCATCGACTCCGAGGCCGGCCCGACCGAGATCGCGATCCTCGCCGACGACACCGCCGAGGCGGCGTACGTCGCGGCCGACCTCATCTCCCAGGCCGAGCACGACCCGCTGGCCGCCTCGGTCCTCGTGACCACCTCGGAGCGGCTCGCCGACGAGGTCGATGCCGAGCTGGATAAGCAGGTGGCGGCGACCAAGCACGTCGAGCGGATCCGGACCGCGCTGGCGGGCAAGCAGTCGGGGACCGTGCTGGTCCGTGACGTCGAGCAGGGTCTGGACGTGGTCAACGCCTACGCGGCCGAGCACCTCGAGATCCAGACCCAGAACGCCGACGTCGTGGCGAGCCGGGTGCGCAATGCCGGCGCCGTCTTCATCGGCTCGTTCGCGCCGGTCTCCCTGGGTGACTACTGCGCGGGCTCCAACCACGTCCTGCCGACCGGCGGCTGTGCCTGCCACTCCTCGGGCCTGTCGGTGCGCGCGTTCACCAAGTCGGTCCACGTCGTCGACTACGACCGCGAGGGCCTCGCGAAGGTCGCCGACCACGTCACGACGCTCGCCGAGGCCGAGGACCTGCCCGGGCACGCCGCAGCGGTCCGGGTGCGCTTCGCCGCCGGGGAGGAGTGAGCATGAGCTTCCCGCCGATCCGGCCCGAGCTGGCCGGCATCGAGCCGTACGGCGCGCCGCAGCTCGACGTGCCCGTCCAGCTCAACGTCAACGAGAACCCCTACGGGCCGTCGCCGGCGTGCGTTGCGGACATCGCCGCGGCGGTGAGCGAGGCCGCGACGGGGCTCAACCGCTACCCCGACCGGGAGTTCACCGCGCTGCGCACCGCGCTGGCGTCGTACCTCTCCCGCGACACGCCCCACGGCGTGCGGCCCGAGCAGGTCTGGGCGGCCAACGGCTCCAACGAGGTCATGCTGCAGCTGCTGCAGGCCTTCGGCGGGCCCGGCCGCACCGCGCTGAGCTTCGCGCCGACGTACTCGATGTATCCCGAGTACGCCCGCGACTCCCTCACCCGCTGGGTGGCCGGCCGACGCGAGAGCGACTTCAGCCTCGACCTCGACGTGGCCCGTGACCTGGTCAAGAGCGAGCAGCCGAGCGTCGTGCTGCTGCCCAGTCCCAACAACCCGACCGGCACCGCCCTGCCGCCCGAGGCGGTCTCCGTGCTCTGCGAGGCCGCCGGCGACGGCCTGGTCGTCGTCGACGAGGCGTACGGCGAGTTCCGCCGCGAGGGCGTGCCGAGCGCGGTCGAGCTGCTGCCCGAGCACCGCAACCTGGTCGTGTCCCGGACGATGAGCAAGGCGTTCGCCGCGGCCGGCCTCCGGCTCGGCTACCTCGCGGCCGACCCGGCCATCTGTGACGCGATCCGCGTCGTCCGCCTGCCCTACCACCTCTCCGCGGTCACCCAGGCGGCCGCGCTCGCGGCGCTGCGCCACGAGAAGGAGCTGCTCGGCAGGGTCGATGAGCTGCGCGCCGAACGCGACGCGCTGGTGGTCTGGCTGCGCGAGCAGGGGCTCGAGGTCGCCGAGAGCGACGCCAACTTCGTCCTCTTCGGGCGGTACGCCGACCGGCACGCTGTGTGGCAGGGCCTGCTCGCCCACGGCGTGCTGATCCGTGAGACCGGGCCCGAGGGCTGGCTCCGGGTCTCGGTGGGCACGCCTGCGGAGATGACCGCCTTCAAGACCGCCCTCACCGATGTGAACGGGGAACGAGCATGAGCGACGCGAATCGACCGGCCCGCACGGCACGGATCGAGCGGCAGACCAGCGAGTCGAAGGTGCTCGTCGAGGTCGATCTCGACGGGACCGGCCGCCACGACATCTCCACCGGCGTCGGCTTCTATGACCACATGCTCACCGCGTTCGCGCGGCACTCGCTCGTCGACCTCACCGTCTTGAGCGAGGGCGACCTTCACATCGACGCCCACCACACCGTCGAGGACACCGCCATCGTGCTGGGTCAGGCGCTGCGCCAGGCGCTGGGCGACAAGGTGGGCATCAGGAGGTACGGCGACGCGACCGTCCCGCTCGACGACGCGCTCGTGCAGGCGGTCGTCGACGTGTCCGGCCGGCCCTACAGTGTCCACACCGGGGAGCCGGCCGGGCAGGAGCACGTCCTGCTCGGCGGCTCCGGCGTGCCCTACCTCGGCTCGCTGACCCAGCACGTCTTCGACTCGATCGCCCACCACGCCTACCTCACCCTCCACATCCGTGTCCTTGCCGGACGCGAGCCGCACCACATCGTGGAGACGCAGTTCAAGGCGTTCGCGCGTGCCTTCCGCGACGCGGTCGGCTACGACCCGCGCGAGACCGGCATCCCCTCCACGAAGGGCGCTCTGTAGTGGCGACGCCGCAGGTCGTCGTCCTCGACTACGGCTCGGGGAACCTGCGCTCCGCGGTGCGCGCCGTCGAGCGGGCCGGCGCGGAGGTGGAGCTGACCGGCGACCTCGACACCGCGATGGCGGCGGACGGGCTGCTCGTGCCCGGTGTCGGCGCGTTCGAGGCGTGCATGACGGGGCTGCGGGCGATCCGCGGAGAGCGGATCATCGCCCGGCGACTCTCCGGCGGCCGACCGGTGATGGGCATCTGCGTCGGCATGCAGATCCTCTTCGAGCGCGGCATCGAGCACGGCGTCGAGACCGAGGGCTGCGGCGAGTGGCCGGGGCTCGTCGAGCGGATCCAGGCGCCGATCGTCCCGCACATGGGCTGGAACACGGTGGAGGCCCCGCAGGGGTCGACCCTGTTCGAGGGCGTGGAGAAGGAGCGGTTCTACTTCGTGCACAGCTACGGCGTACGCGACTGGTCACTCGTCACCAACGACCGCACTCCCGAGAGCCACCAGCCGCTCGTGACCTGGGCCGAGACTGGGTCGGATGCCGGGGCCGGCGACCGCTTCGTCGCGGCCGTCGAGAACGGTCCGCTCTGGGCGACTCAGTTCCACCCGGAGAAGTCCGGTGACGCTGGTGCCGCGCTGCTGCGCAACTGGGTGAAGACCCTGAAGAGCGCCTGACGGCTCCGAACTCTAGGATCTGCGCCATGGGTGACTACCTCGAGCTCCTGCCGGCCGTCGACATCAAGGGCGGCCAGGCCGTCCAGCTGGTGCAGGGCGTCGACGGCTCCGAGAAGCGGTTCGGCGACCCGGTCGAGGCCGCGCTGCGCTGGCAGGAGACCGGGGCGGAGTGGATCCATCTGGTCGACCTCGACGCGGCGTTCGGCCACGGCCAGAACCGTGAGCTCCAGGCCAGGATCGTCGGCGCCCTCGACATCAACGTCGAGATGAGCGGCGGCATTCGCGACGACGACTCCCTCGAGGCGGCGATGGCGACCGGCTGCCGCCGGGTCAACATCGGCACTGCGGCGCTGGAGAACCCGGAGTGGACGCGGCGTGCGATCGAGAAGTACGGCGACCGGGTCGCCGTCGGGCTCGACGTCCGCGGCCGCACGCTCGCCGCGCGCGGCTGGACGCAGGAGGGCGGCGACCTCTACGAGACGCTCGCCCGGCTCGACGCCGAGGGCTGCGCCCGCTACGTCGTCACCGACGTCAACAAGGACGGCATGCTCCAGGGCCCCAACCTCGACCTCCTCCGCGACGTGTGCGCGGCGACCGACCGGCCCGTCGTGGCCTCGGGCGGCGTCACCACGATCGACGACATCGCGGCGCTCATGGAGCTCGTCCCGCTCGGGGTCGAGGGCGCCATCGCCGGGACGGCGCTCTACACCGGCTCGCTCTCGCTGGCCGACGCGCTCGACCTGACCCTCGGCAGGCCGACCGGGGATCAGTCATGACCCTCGCCGTACGCGTCATCCCCTGTCTCGACGTCGACGCGGGCCGCGTCGTCAAGGGCATCAACTTCAAGGAGCTCCGTGACGCGGGCGACCCCGTCGAGCTGGCGAGGACGTACGACGCCGAGGGCGCCGACGAGCTGACCTTCCTCGACATCTCGGCGTCGCACGAGGGTCGCGCGACGACGCTCGAGATCGTGTCGCGCACCGCGGAGCAGGTCTTCATCCCGCTGACGGTGGGCGGCGGGATCCGGTCGGTCGACGACGTCGACCGGATGCTGCGCGCCGGCGCCGACAAGGTCGCGGTCAACACCGCGGCCATCGACCGGCCCGAGCTCGTGGCGGAGATCGCCGACCGCTTCGGCAACCAGGTTCTCGTCCTCTCCGTCGACGCGCGCCGGGCGGACGGCACGGCCTCGGGCTTCGAGGTCACCACCCATGGTGGCCGCCGGTCTGCCGGGCTCGACGCCATCGAGTGGGCGGTCAAGGCCGCTGAGCTCGGTGCCGGCGAGATCCTGCTCAACGCGATGGACGCCGACGGCACGGAGGACGGGTTCGACCTCGAGCTGATCCGCGCCGTACGCCGCGAGGTCTCCGTCCCGGTCATCGCCTCGGGTGGCGCGGGTGCCGCCGCCCACTTCCCGCCTGCGGTCGAGGCCGGTGCCGACGCCGTCCTCGCGGCCACGATCTTCCACTTCGGGAAGGTGCGGGTCGCCGAGGTCAAGGACGCGTTGTCCGGAGCGGGACACCCGGTTCGTTGAGACCCGAGGGGGGCGTACGACGTCGCCGTCCTCAATGTCGGTGCGCCGGCCGCCTGGTTGAGGCACTGCTCCACAACCCTGTGGAGAGGCGGTTGTCGGATGTGCCGCAGCGGCGTTGGCTGTCGCCATGTCTCGAAGGATCTCGGGCGGCTTCCGCCGCCAACGTCGCGTGGCGGACTCCATGACGCCTGACTACCTCGACTGCGTGGCCAGGGCTGTCGCCGCTGAGCGGGCGGGCGACGCCACGGCTGCGCTCGAGTGGCATCAATCGGTCCCGATGTTCAGCAAGGGACGACACCGCGCCCTGACCGAGCGGCTGGCCGACCTCGCCGAGGACCCGCCCCCGTGGGTGTGGGCCCGGTGGACGATCTATCAGACGCTCCGCTGCGAGGACGGCGCGACCGGAAACCTCGTGCAGGCTCGGCTCCGTGAGGTCGTCACCGAGATCCACGGCGACCTGCTTGCGGCTTGCTATCGACATCGGGGCGACCCCATCAGGGTCATCGCCAGGGTGATGGGGGAGTCGTGGGCATTCCACCAGCTCGCGGCGCATGAGAGCGGTGGGCTGGCGGCCTTCATCGACGAGCACGCCACGGGGCGGCTCGACGAGCACGCAGCACTGGCGCAGCGTTGGGCCGGGTCACGGATGAGCGGCTATGAGCTGGGCGAGAGCCGTCCTGGTGCACGGCTGGCGGTCCGCGACGCCGGTGGTGGCGAGTGGCTCGACGTCCTCGACCTGGGAGCGCGAGGCTGCGCGCGCGGCGGCTGGGCGCTCGGTCGTCTCGTGCCCAGCGGTGTCGGCGACCTGCTCATGTTCGACATGCCGCCGCTCGGCGTGCCATCCAAGATCGCGGAGGAGGTGGCGGGACGTGGGGATGGCGACTGGTGGCGGGTGGTCGCCGCCGCCGTGCGTCGCGGGAGGCTGGGGCCGGCGATCTTCCTCCGGGAGGACTACGGGCTCACGACCGACGTGCTGGACCTCGAGCTGCTGAGGTTCGGGACGCGTGCCCGTGACCTCGCGCGGGTGACGCAGCAGCTCCGCGCGGGGCGCGACGAGGTCAGCCGAGCCGCCTACCGTGTGCTCGAGCGTGCGCGCCGTGGTGACGTGGCCGCGACCGACCAGGCCTACGTCGCCGCCGCTGCGATGAACGTCCGCGCCTTCGACGACCTACGACGGCAGATGCTGCGGACCAACGAGCCCGACCACTGGGCGGAGTGGGCCGGGCTCCTGGTGGAGCCGGCGCGCAGCCGGGTCCTCGCGCTGGCGCAGCTGGGGGATTCTGCGGCGTAGCTCTCGGGAGTCTGTCGTCCGCTGTCCCCAGAGCATCGAATAGGTGTTCACTTATAGGCGACATGGGCGTAGACTCGGCGCCATGCCGGAGCTCTCCTCTCTCGCCCCTCGTGCGGTCTCGACCGCGCGGAGGAGGTCGTGCGCGAGCGCCGGGCCGTCCTTGTCGAGGAGCTCGAGCTCTGTCTGGCGTGGGCCGACCTGCACGGCGTCGAGCCGACCGTCACGGTGCCCGGTGGAGACCATCTGGTTCGGCTCGGCGGAGACGGTACGCCGCTCGTGCGGGACCTGTGCCTGGAGGAGCTGTCGATCGCTCGTCAGGTCCACGTCGCCAACACCAGGGCCGCGATGGCCGACGCGCTCGACCTGCGCCACCGACTGCCGCAGGTGTGGGCCGCGGTGAGGGGCCTGACCTGCGAGCCGTGGCTGGCGCGCAGGGTCGCGCGGATGTCTCGGCAGCTCGCTGCCGGGCGGATCGGGCTGGTCGACACCGCTGTCGTTGACGCGCTCGGTCAGGCGCCGTCGCGAGTGCTGGCCGTCGCCGAGGCGGCGATCATCGAGGCTGATACTGCGGCTTACGACGCGGAACTGACTGCCAAGCGGGCGGAACAAGGTGTCTGGCTCGGCCGCGTGAAGGCCGCGGACCCGGACGACCCGGACTCAGGGCGCGGCGTGCAGTCCTTCTTCGCGCGACTTGCCCCCGAGGACGCCGTCTGGCTCGACGCGACCATCACCGAGCTCGCCGGCCACCTGGCGACGGACGACTCGACGGTCGACCAGTCGCGGGCTGCCGCGTTGGCGATGCTCGCTCGCCCTGACGAGGCGGCTGCCGTCCTGGGTCTTCGCGGTGACGATGAGCAGCCTGCCGTGTCCCGGCAGAAGGCGGTCGTCTATGTCCACCTCCACGAGTCGTCGCTGCTGGCCGGCGAGGGGGTTGCCCGGACCGAGGCCTGCGGACCGCTGCTCGTCTCGCGGCTGGCTGAGCTGGTCGGCCACGCGCGGATCGACCTGAAGCCGGTCATCGACCTCAACGCCGGCGCGAGCGTGAACGCCTACGAGCACCCCGCCTCCATGCGCGAGCGGGTGGTCCTCCGGTCACTGGGTGACGTCTTCCCACACGCCAGCGCCCTCGGCCGGCGGGTCGACCTGGACCATCCGACCCCCTATGCCCCGGACGGCCCGCCCGGTCAGACCAGCGACCTCAACGCCGCGCCGCTCGGCCGGCGATCACACCGGGCCAAGACCCATCTCGGCTATCGGCTCGACCAGCTCGGCCCTGCGTCCTACCTGTGGACCACGCCGCACGGCCTCGTCCGCCTCGTCACGCCTGACCGGGGAACGACTGCGCTCGAGGGTCTGCGCCTCGAGATCCATCGCGCCTACGTGGCGGCGTGATGCGCCCCTCCGGCGCTGGGCTGTTCTGCGAGCCGGACACCGAACGCCAGTCGGAATGACCGCTCGATCGGCCCGATCCGTCCTCAGAACCCGAGCTTCGCCTTCCGCAGCGCGGCGACGCGGTTGGCGGGCCCGTCGAAGGAGAGCCCGCGGACCTTCTTGCGCCCGTAGAGATAGAGGGTGAGCTCGGAGACCGGGCCGCTGATCGTGGCCGGCCACTCGCCGGCACGCAGGGTCGCGGTGGCGGGCCCGTCACTGATGACGACGGGCACGCGGGCGGGACGGACCAGGAAACGGCCGAGCAGCTTCAGCGCTCCCCACAGCTCCCGCTCGGCCTGCGGGTCGAGCGGACGCACCTCCCAGCCGGGCTGCTCGCGGCGCAGGTCCTCGTGGTGGACGAAGTACTCGACCGTGTTCATCGCCCGGTCGAGCGGGCTCACCAGGCGCAGCAGCGGGGGCGGCGTACGCACGAGGTCGACGTACGCCTCGAACGACCGGTCCGCGGGCGGGCGCAGCCGCAGCCACGGTCGCTCGCGTACGGCGAGGTGGCGGACGAGGTCCTCGGCACGCCAGCCCTCACACAGGGTGGACGCGTCGGGACCGACCTCGAGGGCGGTGTCGCAGAGCGCGAGCCGCTCGCGGCGGGCGAAGGTGTGGCCGGCATCAGACGTCACCTCTCGCACTTTAGGGTGTGAGGGGTGAGCGACGGTGAGTGAGGCCCGGGTGAGCGGGGGAAAGCGGCGCGCGTCCACCGTGGACGGGTTCAAGGTCTTGTGGGTGGCAATCAAGCGCGAGCCGCTGATCTTCACCCTCTCGACCCTCGGCAGCGCCCTGTTCGGAGCGCTGACGGTCGCCGACGCCTGGGTGCTCGGATGGTCGACGGACCACGTGCTGCTGCCGGCGTTCCGCGACGGCCATATCGGCTCCGGGTGGCTCGTCGCGGTCGTGGCGCTCTTCGTGGGCGTCGCGATCCTGCGGGCGGTCGGGGTGATCGCCCGGCGACTGGGGGCGGGGCTGATGCAGTACCGCATGCAGGCCCACTACCGCCGCGCGGTCACCCGTCGCTATCTCGAGCTGCCGCTCGCCTGGCACCACCGCCACCCGACCGGCCAGCTTCTCTCGATCGCGAACTCCGACGTCGAGGCGGCCTGGGCGCCGATCGCGCCGCTGCCGATGGCGGTCGGGACCATCGCGATGATGGTCATCGCCGTCCTGCAGATGTTCCTCGCCGACCTCGTGCTCGCCCTCGTCGGGCTCCTCGTCTTCCCGGCGGTCATCGCCACGAACCTCGTCTACCAGCGGTTCAGCTCGCCGCTGATGACCCGCGCCCAGCAGCTCCGCGCGGAGCTCAGCGAGGTCGCCCACGAGTCCTTCGACGGCGCCCTCGTGGTCAAGACGCTCGGCCGCGAGACCGAGGAGACCGACCGGTTTGCGGCGAAGGCGCGGGAGCTGCGCGACACCAACATCCGCGCCGGCCGGCTGCGCGCGGCCTTCGACCCGACCCTGGCGTCGCTGCCGGACCTCGGCGTCCTCGTCGTGCTGGCCGTGGGGGTCTACCGCGTCCTCCACGGCGGCGCCGCGGCAGGCGACGTCGTCCAGGTGGCCTACCTCCTCACCATCGTCGCCTTCCCGATCCGATCGCTCGGCTGGCTGCTCGGGGAGTTCCCGCGCAGCGTGGTCGGCTTCCGCCGGGTGAGCTCGGTCCTCGCCGCCTCCGGCCGCATGGAGTACGGCGCCGGCCGGCTGCCGCGCGCGACGACCGGCGCTCGGCTGACCGTCGAGCGCCTGGCCTACGCCTACGACGGCGGCCCCGAGCTCCTGCGCGACGTCGACTTCACCGTCGAGCCGGGCCGGACGGTGGCAGTCGTCGGAGCGACGGCGTCGGGCAAGAGCACGCTGACCATGCTGCTCACCCGTCTCGTGGACCCGACGCACGGCCGGGTCACGCTCGACGGCGCGGACCTGCGTGACCTCGCGGCCGGGGAGCTGGCGACGGCGGCCGCACTGGTCCCCCAGTCCGCGTTCGTGTTCGACGACACCGTCCGCGGCAACGTCGCGCTCGGCCGGGAGGTCTGTGACGACGAGGTCTGGGAGGCCCTGCGGGTCGCCCAGGCGGACGGCTTCGTCGCGGCGCTCCCGCAGGGTCTCGACACCCGGCTCGGGGAGCGCGGGACCAGCCTCTCCGGCGGCCAGCGGCAGCGCATCTCGCTCGCTCGCGCGCTCGTCCGCCGTCCCCGCCTGCTGGTCCTCGACGACGCCACGTCCGCGGTCGACCCGGAGGTGGAGCAGCGGATCCTCGGCTCGCTGCGCTCCGGCGCGGCGGACACGACGCTGGTGGTGGTCGCCTACCGCAAGGCGACGATCGCGCTCGCCGACGAGGTCGTCCACCTCGAGGACGGCCGCATCGTCGACCGGGGCACCCACGCCGAGCTGCTGGCCCGCGACCCGTCGTACGCCACGCTCGTCAACGCCTATGAGCAGCCCCGCGACGACGCAGCGGAGGAGGTGACGTCGCGATGAGCGCCGTCGACAGCGGGGAGAGCCTCGGCGCGATGGCCACGATCCGGCGCGGCGTCCGACACTCGCCGGAGCTGGTCGAGGGTCTGTGGACCACGCTGCTCCTCGCGGTGCTCGCGAGCACCGGCCAGGTCGTCGTCCCCGTCGCCGTGCAGCAGAGCCTCGACCACGGCCTCCACGGCGCGCACGGCGCCGACGCGGGGTTCGTCGTCCGCGCCGGCCTGGTGGCCGCGGTCGCGATCGTGGTCACCGGCTGGGCGTCGTACGCCATGACACGACGGCTCTTCACCGCCTCCGAGCGCGGTCTCGCGACCCTGCGGACGAAGGCGTTCCGCCACGTCCACGACCTGCCGCTGCTGACCCAGACGACCGAGAACCGCGGCGCGCTGGTCTCGCGGGTGACCAGCGACGTCGACCAGGTCAGCCAGTTCATCGTGTACGGCGGGCTGCTCTTCGTCGTGAGCGTCGGCCAGATGCTCATCGCGACGGTCGTGATGGTGGTCTACTCCTGGCAGCTCGCCCTCGTCGTGTGGGTCTGCTTCGGCCCGCTCTTCCTCAGCCTGCGCTACTTCCAGGGCAAGCTCTCGGCGGCCTACACCCACGTCCGCCGCCAGGTCGGTGCGATGCTCTCGGCCGTCGCCGAGCCGGTCGTGGGCGCGGCCGTCGTCAAGGCGTACGCCGTCGAGGACCGCACCCAGGCCCGGATCGACCGCGCGGTCGAGGAGACCAAGCTGGCCCAGACCCGCGCGCAGAGCTTCGTGGCGACCTTCTTCAGCCTCGGCGGGCTCTCCGGCGGGCTCGCCAACGCCGGCGTGATCGTGATCGGCGTCCTTCTCGGGCTCGCCGGCGACATCACGTCGGGCGAGGTGCTCGCGTTCGCGTTCCTCGTCTCGCTCTTCGTCGGCCCGGTGCAGACCGGATCCCAGATCCTCACCGACGCGCAGAACGCGGTCGCCTCATGGCGCCGGGTCATCGGCATCCTCGACACCCCGGCCGATCTCGTCGACCCCGGGGAGCAGGGCGCGACACTGCCGCGCGGACCGCTCTCGGTCACGCTCGACCACGTCACCTTCGCCTACCCCGGGTCTCGCCCGGTCCTCCACGACGTCTGTGTCGACATCGCACCCGGCCGCCGGGTCGCGGTGGTGGGGGAGACCGGCTCGGGGAAGTCCACGATCGCCAAGCTGCTCACCCGGCTCATGGACCCGGTCGACGGCGTCGTACGCCTCGACGGCGTCGACCTGCGTCGGATCCGGCACGATTCCCTGCGGCGCAGCATCGTGCTCGTCCCGCAGGAGGGCTTCCTCTTCGACGACACGCTTGCCGCCAACGTGCGCTACGGCCGCCCCGGCGCGACCGACGAGGAGATCGAGTACGCCGCCGGCGTGCTCGGCCTCGGCGACTGGCTCGCCACGCTTCCGCTCGGCGTGCGGACCCGGGTGGGACAGCGCGGCGAGTCGCTGAGCGCGGGGGAGCGGCAGCTCGTCGCCCTGCTGCGGGCCCAGCTCGCCGACCCGGACCTGCTCGTGCTCGACGAGGCGACCTCCGCGGTCGACCCGGCCCTCGAGATGCGGATCGCGCGGGCGCTCGAACGCCTCATGTCCGGCCGCACGAGCGTGACGATCGCCCACCGGCTCTCCACCGCCGAGGCGGCCGACGAGGTGCTCGTCGTCGACGCCGGCCGGATCGTCCAGCGCGGCCCGCACGCCATGCTCGTCACCCAGGAGGGCTCCGTCTACGCCCGCCTGCACGCCTCGTGGGTGGCCCAGCAGGGATGAGTGGGACAATGGGCAGCGTGAGCAGCAGCCTGGACCCCGCGATCGCCGCGCGACTCAAGCGCAACCCCGACGGACTCGTGCCGGCGGTGGTGCAGCAGCACGACACCGGCGAGGTCCTCATGCTGGGCTACATGGACGACGAGGCGCTGGCCCGCACGCTGAGCACGGGCCGGGCGACCTACTGGAGCCGCAGCCGGCAGGAGTACTGGGTCAAGGGCGACACCTCCGGCCACCGACAGTGGGTCAAGGAGGTCCGGCTCGACTGTGACGGCGACACCCTCCTGCTCAAGGTCGACCAGGAGGGGCCTGCCTGCCACACCGGCGACCGCACCTGCTTCGACGCCGGCCTGCTCGATGGCTGATCCGGCCCCGACACCGGCCCCGTCCCGCCGCCGCACCTTCGGGCCGGTGGTGATTCTCGGCCTCGTCGGCAGCCTCGTCGCGACGATCGGCGGCACCAAGCACTGGGTCTCCTCCTCGAAGCCCCAGGCGATGCTGGATGCGCAGGGTGTCGGGCTCGACGCGCCCGGCGTGACGGCGCTCGGGCTCGTGGCGCTCGCCGCGTGGGGCGTCGTGCTCGTCACCCGCGGCCGGATGCGCCGGCTCGTGCTCGTCCTCGCGGCCGTCGCCGCTCTCGCCACCGTCCCGGTCGGTCTCTCGAGCCGCCAGGGGCTGCCGGACGGCTCCTCGACCGCCTGGCCCTGGCTCGCGCTCGCCGGGGCGGTCGTCGCTCTCGGGGCGGCCGTGGCCGGCGTACTCCTGGCGCGGGACTGGCCCGAGATGGGCCGGAAGTACGACGCCCCGACCGGTGCCCCGACGCCGTCGGCGCCCCTGGAGGAGCAGTCCAACCTCGACCTGTGGAAGTCCATCGGCGAGGGGCATGATCCGACCGCGGACCGCACTGAATAGACTGCCCCCGCAAGTTCGCACACGCCCGTAGAGGAGACCCTGCATGTCCGACAACCACGGCAACACTCCGGCCGCCTGGACCGCCGTCGCCGTCGGCCTCCTCGGCTTCATCATCGGCAGCGTCGGCATCATGCTGAGCCCGATCAACTGGGTCGTCTTCTGGGTCGGCGTCGCGGTGGTCGTCGTCGGTGGTCTGCTCTTCGTCGTGCTCGCGAAGCTCGGCTTCAACAGCGCGGGTCACTGACCCCGGCGCGATGAGCGGGTCGGTGTTGGCGCCGGTGGCGGAGAACGCCACCGGCTCGCCGCTGCGACGCGTCGCCTGGCCCCTCCTCGCAGAGGCCGGGCTGACGCTGGCGACGGTCGCGCTGCACTTCAGGGACCCGCACCAGCACGGCAGCTGGGGCTTCTGCCCGCTCTACGCCGCGACCGGGATCTACTGCCCCGGCTGCGGTGGTCTCCGCGCCGTCAACGACCTCACCCGGGGCGACGTCGGCGCGGCGCTGTCGAGCAACGTCGTGGTCGTCGCGCTCATCCCGGTCGCGATCGTCCTGCTCCTGGTGTGGACGCTCGACCGCTGGCGCGGCGTCGAGCGCCATCTCCCGCAGAAAGCGGTCAGGCCCGTCCAGTGGACGGGCCTGACCCTCTTGGTGATCTTCAGCGTCGTCAGGAACTTCACCTTCGGCGCGTGGCTGGCGCCCTGACGGCGCTCATCGGTCAGCTGTTCTTCTGGAACGTGGCGTTGTAGTGGACAGCGCCCACTGCGTAGAGGATCCAGTAGAGAACGGCGAGCACGATGCCCGCGATGCCGAGGTAGAGACCCCACTTCGCCATGCCGAGGCCCTTCTGGGCGCCGTTGGAGTTCTCGATCTCCTTCTTGGCGATCGAGCCGAAGACGATGCCAAGGATCCCGAAGATGAAGATCGAGCAGCACGGGAAGACGCCCAGGATCCCCAAGACGAGAGCCGCGATCGCCTTGCCGTTGGTGGATTGCGGCTGCTGCTGCCCGTACGGGGCCCCTCCGTAGGACGGCGGGGGCGGCGGTGGCGTGCCGTAGCTCATGTCGTACCTTCCGATGTCAGTCGCCCGGGTGGGCGCGGTCGAGCCGGACCCTACCCGGGTCGAACGGCCCCAAACCTGCGTTGCGGCCGACACGCGGACACGACGTCCGTCGTGTGACGGTCTCGCGCGCGACGGGCGCCCGCGCGTCGCTTCCGGCCGCGTGACAGACTCGTGGCGGGCTGACGGTGCCGATGCACTCCTACGAGCCCCACGGAGCAAGCCAGGAGGAGGAACGATGCCGGCGCGCACGGATGTCCTCGACGAGATCGTCGAAGGCGTCAGGATCGATCTGGAGGCGCGTAGGGCGACCACGAGCGTCGCGGACCTGCGGGCCGCGCTCGCCGACGTGGAGCCGCCGCGCGACCCGATGCCCCACTTCCGCGGCGCGGGCAGCAGCGTCATCGCCGAGGTGAAGCGGAAGAGCCCGAGCAAGGGGGCGCTCGCCGACATCCCCGACCCGGCCTCACTGGCCCAGCGGTACGCCGCCGGCGGGGCCGCCGCGATCAGCGTGCTCACGGAGCAGCGACGGTTCGGCGGCAGCCTCGACGACCTGCGCGCCGTCCGCGCGGCCGTGGACACCCCGATCCTGCGCAAGGACTTCATCGTCGACGACTACCAGCTGCTCGAGGCGCGCGCCGCCGGTGCCGACCTCGCCCTGCTCATCGTCGCCGCACTGGCCGATGACGACCTGCGCCGGCTCTACGACGTCGCCCGCGAGCTCGGCCTCACCGTGCTCGTCGAGGCCCACGACGAGGCGGAGACCGAGCGTGCGGTGGCGCTGGGCGCCGAGCTCATCGGGGTCAACGCCCGCAACCTCAAGACCCTCACGGTCGACCCCGACGCGTTCGGTCGGCTCGCCCCGCTCGTGCCCGACACCTGCGTGAAGGTGGCGGAGTCCGGCATCTTCAGCGCCGCGGACGTGGCGCGCTACGTCGGCGAGGGGGCGCGCGCCGTCCTCGTGGGGGAGGCGCTCGTCAAGGACGGCGACCCGGAGGGCGCCGTACGCGCCATGACCGGAGTAAGGGGAGTAAACCCGTGACCACCCACATCAACGAGACGACCACCTTCGACGCCGACGCGCTGGGTTGGTACGGCGGAGCCGTCGAGGGCTTCGGCGGCCGCTTCATGCCTGAGGCGCTGATGAGGGCGCTCGACGAGCTCGACGTGGCGTGGCACGAGGCGAAGGCCGACCCGGAGTTCGTGGCCGAGTTCGACGCGATCCTGCGCGACTACGCCAACCTGCCGAGCCCGCTCTACCACGCGACCCGGCTCTCGGAGCTGGTCGGCTGCCGGATCCTGCTCAAGCGGGAGGACCTCAACCACACCGGCGCCCACAAGATCCGCAACGTGCTCGGCCAGGCGCTGCTGACGAAGCGGATGGGCAAGACCCGGGTCATCGCCGAGACCGGCGCGGGGCAGCACGGTGTCGCGAGCGCGACCGCGGCGGCGTACTTCGGGCTCGACTGCACGGTCTACATGGGTGCGGTCGACACCAAGCGCCAGGCCCTCAACGTGGCTCGCATGCAGCTCCTCGGCGCCGAGGTGATCGCGGTCGACTCCGGCAGCGCGACCCTCAAGGACGCCATCAACGAGGCGCTGCGTGACTGGGTGGCCAGCGTCGAGACGACCGCCTATCTCTTCGGCACGGCGGCCGGGCCGCACCCCTTCCCGACCCTCGTGCGCGATCTGGCGCGCGGCATCGGCGACGAGGCGCGCGAGCAGGTGCTCGCGCAGGACGGCCGGCTGCCCGACGCGATCGCCGCCTGCGTCGGCGGCGGCTCGAACGCGATCGGGCTCTTCACCGCCTTCCTGGAGGACCGCGACGTGGCGATCTGGGGCTTCGAGGCCGGGGGCGACGGGTTCGAGACCGGTCGCCACGCGGCGACGATCCAGGCGGGCGAGCCGGGCGTGCTCCACGGCGCCCGCACCTACGTCCTCCAGGACGAGGACGGGCAGACGCTCGAGTCCCACTCGATCTCCGCCGGCCTGGACTACCCGGGCGTCGGCCCGCAGCACGCCTGGCTGGCGAAGTCGGGACGCGCGACCTACACCAGCGTGACCGACAAGGAGGCGATGGACGCCTTCGCCCTGCTCTCCCGGACCGAGGGCATCATCCCGGCCATCGAGTCGGCGCACGCCGTGGCGGGCGCGCTGCGCGAGGCGCCGCGGCTGATCGAGCAGCACGGCCCCGAGGCCACCATCCTGATCAACCTGTCGGGCCGCGGTGACAAGGACATGGGCACCGCTGTGGAGTGGTTCGGTCTCGGCCAGGCCGACGCCGCCGGCCGCCCGATCCAGGCGACTGACGCCCAGATCGCCGAGGGGGCGAAGGCATGACCGGCGTGACCACGGCGACCGCATTCGAGAAGGCGAAGGCCGAGGGCCGGGCCGCGCTGGTGGGCTACCTCCCCGCCGGCTTCCCCGACGTCGACCGCGGCATCGAGGCGCTCAAGGCGATGGTCGCCGCCGGCTGTGACGTCATCGAGGTGGGGCTGCCCTACTCCGACCCGGTCATGGACGGTCCCACCATCCAGGCGGCCGCCCAGCAGGCGCTGGACGGCGGCGTACGCACGCGGGACGTGCTTCGCACGGTCGAGGCCGTCGCGGCGACCGGCGTCCCCACGGTGATCATGACCTACTGGAACCCGGTTGAAAGGTACGGCGTCGAGCGGTTCGCCGCCGACCTCGCGAACGCCGGGGGAGCGGGCCTGATCACGCCCGACATCACCCCGGACTTCGGCCAGGAGTGGATCGCCGCGGCGGACGCGCACGACCTCGACAAGATCTTTCTGGTGGCGCCCTCGAGCACCGACGAGCGGATCGCGATGACGACGGCGGCTTGCCGCGGCTTCGTCTACGCCACGGCGGTCATGGGCGTCACCGGCGCCCGGACGACCACCTCCGACCTGGCCGGCCCGCTCGTCGGCCGGACCCGCGCGCAGGCGCCCCTGGGGCTCGCCGTCGGGGTCGGCCTCGGGGTCAGCAACGGCGACCAGGCGGCCGAGGTGGCCGCGTACGCCGACGGGGTCATCGTCGGCTCCGCCTTCGTGCGGGCCGTGCTCGACCACGCCCGGGACCGGACCGCCGCGCTGAAGGCGCTCACCACCCTCACCGAGGACCTCGCCACGGGGGTTCGGCGTTGAAGCAGCTGCTCGTGGCGGTGCTCGCCGCCCTGGCGCTGACCCTCAGCGCCTGCGGCTCCGGCGCGGGCGCGGCGTCGGGGTCGACGAAGCTGACGGGGATCACCCACGCGCCGTACTCCGTCGCCCACGTCTCCCTCACCGACACCGACGCGAAGCCCTACTCGCTGGCGAGCGACGCGACGAAGCCGCTGACGCTGGTGTTCTTCGGCTACACGCACTGCCCCGACCTGTGCCCGCTGGTCATGCAGTCGCTCTCCGCGGCGATGCAGACCCTCGACGAGGGGGACCGCAAGGACGTCGACGTCGTCTTCGTCACGACGGACCCGGGCCGTGACACGCAGAACGTCCTGCGGCGATACCTCGACCACTACGACCCCGCGTTCATCGGCCTCACCGGCAAGCTGCACACGATCGTCAAGCTCGGCGAGTCGATGAAGATCTACGTCGGGTCCGGGCAGAAGCTGCCGAGCGGCGGCTATGACCTCACCACCCACGACACCCACGTCTCGGCCGTCGTGCCCGGCGGCAAGGCCACGGTGCTGTGGAGCATGGACACCTCGCCGCGACAGTTCGCCGACGACATCCACACCCTGCTGCAGAAGGGCCGTTCATGACCCTGGGTCCCGTCCCGCTCTTCCTCCCGAGCCCGCACGACGGCGTGTGGGACCTCGGGCCGATCCCGATCCGCGGCTACGCGCTGGCGATCGTCATCGGGATCATCGTGGCGGTGTGGGTCTCGGAGCGACGCTGGGTCGCCCGCGGGGGCAAGGCGGGGGAGATCCAGGACCTCGCGCTGTGGGCCGTCCCGTTCGGCCTCGTCGGTGGCCGGCTCTACCACGTCATCACCGACCACGACCTCTACTTCGGCGAGGGCCGCAACCCGTGGGCGGCGTTCTACGTCTGGCGCGGTGGTCTGGGCGTGTGGGGCGCGATCGCGCTCGGCGCCGTCGGGGCGATCATCGCCGCCCGCCGGCGTGGCATGCGGCTGTGGCCGATGCTCGACGCGATCGCACCGACCTGCCTGCTCGCCCAGGGCCTCGGCCGCTGGGGGAACTGGTTCAACCAGGAGCTGTTCGGCAAGCCGACCGACCTTCCGTGGGCGCTGAAGATCGACGCCGACCGGTGGCCGGCGCCGTACGGACCCGACAACCCGCCGTCGACGGCCTCCGCCGCCGGCGACTATGCGACGTTCCACCCCACGTTCCTCTACGAGTTCGTGTGGGACGTCGCGATGTTCTTCGTCGTCACCTGGCTCGACCGCCGCTTCAAGCTCGGTGGCGGCCGCGTGCTCGCGCTCTACGTCATGGCCTACTGCTTCGGGCGCGGCGCGATCGAGTTCCTCCGCATCGACAACGTCGAGCTCCACAACGTGCTCGGGCTGCGCTGGAGCGATTGGATGTCCATCATCCTGTTCGTCGCCGCGGCGCTCTACTTCGCCTGGGCGACCTACCGTGGTCGCGGCCGCCGCGAGGAGAGCGTGTACGTCGCCGGCCGGGAGCACCACGACCCCGAGGTCCCCTCGGAGGCCTGAGCCGGGACCGGCCCCGGCGCCTCGGAACACCGGAAGGTCCATCCCAGAGACACCCGATGGAACGTCTGTGTCACATACTGGTAACCTACGATCATCGCGCGGGCCAATGCCGTCCCCTGCACCACCTGCCATTGCCGACCTCGCACGGCGCGCGCACCCTCTGACGGAACTCCCAGAGTCCTGAGTCGGGGCGCGTTCTGCGCACGGACAACGACGGGAGAACTCGGTGCCCTACGAGCACTCGTTCCCTACTCCTCAGGGGCTTTACGACCCCCGCTTCGAGAAGGACGCCTGTGGCGTCGCCTTCGTGGCCACCCTCACCGGTGAGCCCACGCACGAGATCGTCCAGCAGGGCGTGCGTGCCCTGCTGAACCTCGACCACCGCGGAGCCGCGGGCGCGGAGACCAACTCCGGCGACGGCGCCGGCATCCTCATCCAGGTCCCCGACGCCTTCCTGCGGGACGTCGTCGGCTTCGAGCTGCCGGTCAGGGGCTCCTACGCCGTCGGTACGGCGTTCCTGCCGGGCGACTCCGAGCACGTCGAGACCACCGCGAAGCAGATCGAGGAGATCGCCGCGGAGGAGGGCCTCGAGGTCCTCGGCTGGCGCGACGTGCCGGTCAACCCGGCCTCGCTGGGCGCTACCGCGCTCGCCGTGATGCCGACCTTCCGCCAGCTCTTCGTCGCGGGCGCCAAGCAGCGCGTCGCCGGCATGGCGCTCGAGCGGATGGCGTTCTGCCTGCGCAAGCGCGCGGAGCGTGAGACCGACGTCTACTTCCCGTCCCTCTCCTCGCGCACCCTGATCTACAAGGGCATGCTGACCACCACGCAGCTCGCCGAGGTCTACCCCGACCTGGTCGACGAGCGCGTCGCCTCGGCGATCGCCGTGGTCCACTCGCGGTTCTCGACCAACACGTTCCCGAGCTGGCCGCTGTCCCACCCGTTCCGCTACATCGCCCACAACGGTGAGATCAACACCGTCATGGGCAACCGCAACTGGATGCGGGCCCGCGAGGCGCTCCTCGAGTCCGACCTGATCCCGGGCGACCTCGAGCGGCTCTTCCCGATCTGCACCCCCGGCGCCTCCGACTCGGCCAGCTTCGACGAGGTGCTCGAGCTGCTCCACCTCGGTGGCCGCAGCCTCCCGCACGCGGTCCTCATGATGATCCCCGAGGCGTGGGAGAACCACACCGAGATGGACCCGAAGCTGCGGGCCTTCTATGAGTTCCACGCCTCGCTCATGGAGCCGTGGGACGGCCCGGCGTCGGTCGTCTTCACCGACGGCACCCAGGTCGGCGCGGTCCTCGACCGCAACGGTCTGCGCCCCTCGCGCTACTGGGTCACCGACGACGGCCTGGTCGTCCTCGCCTCCGAGGCCGGTGTGCTCGACGACATCGACCCGGCGAAGGTGATCCGCAAGGGCCGCGTCCAGCCGGGCCGGATGTTCCTCGTCGACACCGACGAGCACCGCATCATCGAGGACGCCGAGATCAAGGAGAGGCTCGCGGGCGAGCACCCGTACGACGAGTGGCTCCACGCCGGCCTGGTCCGCCTCGAGGACATCCCCGAGCGCGAGCACATCGTCCACACCCACGCCTCGGTGACGCGGCGCCAGCAGGTGTTCGGCTACACCGAGGAGGAGCTTCGCGTCATCCTCGCGCCGATGGGCAACACCGGCGCCGAGCCGATCGGCTCGATGGGCACCGACAGCCCCATCGCGGCGCTCTCCGCGAAGCCGCGACTGCTGTTCGACTACTTCAGCCAGCTCTTCGCGCAGGTCACCAACCCGCCGCTGGACGCCATCCGTGAGGAGCTCGTCACCTCGCTCAACGGCACCATCGGCCCCGAGGCCAACCTCCTCGAGCCGACCCCGGCGTCGTGCCGCCAGGTCGTGCTGCCCTTCCCGGTCATCTCCAACGACGACCTGGCGAAGATCCGGCACATCAACCACGACGGTGACATGCCCGGGTTCGAGGTCCACGTGTCCCGTGGCCTGTACGACGTCGACGGTGGTGGCGCTGCCCTCGCGGCGCGCCTGGAGGAGATCTGCGGCGAGGTGTCGGACGCCATCGCCAAGGGTGCCCGCGTCATCGTGCTCTCCGACCGTCACGCGACGGCCGAGAAGGCACCGATCCCGTCGCTGCTCATGACGGCCGCCGTCCACCACCACCTGGTGCGCGAGAAGACCCGCACCCAGGTCGGCCTGATCATCGAGGCCGGCGACGTCCGCGAGGTCCACCACGTGGCGCTCCTCGTCGGCTACGGCGCCGCGGCGGTCAACCCCTACCTCGCGATCGAGTCGGTCGAGGACCTCGCCCACGAGGGCTACTTCGTCAAGGCCGACCCCGAGAAGGCGATGGCCAACACGATCAAGGCGCTCGGCAAGGGTGTCTTGAAGGTCATGTCGAAGATCGGGGTCAGCACGGTGGCGTCCTACACCGGTGCCCAGATCTTCGAGGCCGTCGGCCTGTCGCAGGAGCTGGTGGACGCCTACTTCACCGGCACGGTCTCCAAGCTCGGCGGCGTCGGCCTCGACGTCATCGCGGAGGAGGTCGCCAAGCGGCACGCCACGGCGTACCCCCGCGACGGCGTCGCTCCCGCCCACCGCGAGCTGCCGATCGGCGGCGAGTACCAGTGGCGTCGCGAGGGCGAGCCGCACCTCTTCGACCCGGAGACGGTGTTCCGCCTGCAGCACTCCACGCGCACCGGTCGCTACGACATCTTCAAGCAGTACACCGACCGGGTGAACCAGCAGTCCGAGCGGCTGATGACGCTACGCGGTCTGTTCAAGTTCAAGGGCGACCGCACCCCGATCAGCATCGACGAGGTCGAGCCGGTCGAGGCGATCGTCAAGCGGTTCAGCACCGGCGCGATGTCGTACGGCTCCATCTCGAAGGAGGCGCACGAGACCCTCGCCATCGCCATGAACATGCTGGGCGCGAAGTCCAACACCGGCGAGGGCGGCGAGGACCCGGACCGGCTCTACGACCCGAGCCGCCGCAGCGCGATCAAGCAGGTCGCGTCCGGCCGGTTCGGCGTCACGAGCGAGTACCTCACCAACGCCGACGACATCCAGATCAAGATGGCGCAGGGTGCCAAGCCCGGTGAGGGCGGCCAGCTGCCCGGCCACAAGGTCTACCCGTGGGTGGCCAAGACCCGGCACTCCACGCCGGGCGTCGGCCTGATCAGCCCGCCGCCGCACCACGACATCTACTCGATCGAGGACCTGGCGCAGCTGATCCACGACCTCAAGAACGCCAACCCGAGCGCGCGCGTCCACGTGAAGCTCGTGGCGGAGGTCGGTGTCGGCACGGTCGCCGCGGGCGTCTCGAAGGCCCATGCCGACGTGGTCCTCATCTCGGGCCACGACGGCGGGACCGGCGCCTCGCCGCTCACCTCGCTCAAGCACGCCGGCGGTCCCTGGGAGCTCGGCCTCGCCGAGGCGCAGCAGACGCTGCTCCTCAACGGGCTGCGCGACCGGATCGTCGTCCAGACCGACGGCCAGCTCAAGACCGGCCGCGACGTCGTCATCGCCGCCCTGCTGGGCGCCGAGGAGTTCGGCTTCGCGACCGCCCCGCTGGTGGTCTCGGGCTGCATCATGATGCGGGTCTGCCACCTCGACACCTGCCCCGTGGGCGTCGCCACGCAGAACCCGGTGCTGCGCGAGCGCTTCACCGGCAAGGCGGAGTACGTCGTCAACTTCTTCCGCTACATCGCGGAGGAGGTGCGCGAGCTGCTCGCCGAGCTCGGCTTCCGCTCGATCGACGAGGCGGTCGGCCACGCCGAGGTGCTCGACACCCGCGACGCGATCGACCACTGGAAGGCGGCCGGTCTCGACCTGACGCCGATCTTCCACCGCGCCGAGGTCCCGGCCCAGTTCGAGGGCCAGGCGCTGCGCAACACCGGTGGTCAGGACCACGGCCTGGAGAAGTCGCTCGACATCACCCAGCTCGTGCCGCTGGCCGAGCCCGCGCTCGAGCGGGCCGAGCCGGTCCGCGCCCAGCTGCCGATCCGCAACGTCAACCGGACCGTCGGCACGATCCTCGGCCACGAGGTCACCAAGCGGTACCGCGGTGAGGGGCTGCCCGACGGCACGATCGACATCACCTTCACCGGCTCGGCGGGGCAGTCGTTCGGCGCGTTCGTGCCGCGCGGCATCACGCTGCGCCTCGAGGGCGACGCCAACGACTACGTCGGCAAGGGTCTCTCGGGCGGCCGCCTCGTCATCCGGCCGGACCGGGCGGCGACGTTCAAGCCCAGCGAGCACATCATCGCCGGCAACACCATCGCCTACGGCGCCACCTCCGGACAGATCTTCGTCCGCGGCGGCGTGGGGGAGCGGTGCTGCGTCCGCAACTCCGGTGCCAGCGTGGTCACCGAGGGCGTGGGCGACCACGGCTGTGAGTACATGACCGGCGGACGCGTCGTCGTCCTCGGCAAGACCGGCCGCAACTTCGCGGCCGGCATGTCGGGCGGCGTCGCCTGGGTCCTCGACCTCAAGGCCCACCGGGTCAACCCGGAGCTGGTCGAGCTGACCGCCGTGGAGGAGAAGTTCCACGGCGAGCTCGAGGAGCTCGTCCGCGCCCACGCGGAGGAGACCGGCTCCGAGACCGCCGCCGAGCTGCTGGCCGACTGGCCGGCCGCCCTGACCCGCTTCACGCAGGTCATGCCCAGTGACTACAAGCGCGTGCTGGAAGCCCAGGAGGAGGCCCTCGAGGAGGGCCTCGACGAGGACGAGGCCGCCGCGCGGATTATGGAGGTACTTCATGGCTGAGCGGTATCTGCATCAGTCGACGTCAGGCCACAGCGGCCGCTCAGCTATGAAGGGGGCTGCACAGCATGGCTGATCCCAAGGGATTCTTGAAGCACGGTCGCGAGGTTGCGACCCGACGCGACGTCGAGGAGCGCGTCCAGGACTGGAACGAGGTCTACCCCGGTGGGGTGGGCCGGAGTCTGCTGCCGATCATCAACACGCAGGCCTCGCGCTGCATGGACTGCGGCATCCCGTTCTGCCACCAGGGCTGTCCGCTCGGCAACATCATCCCCGAGTGGAACGACCTGGTCTGGCGCAACGACTGGGAGACCGCGATCGAGCGGCTGCACGCGACCAACAACTTCCCGGAGTTCACCGGTCGCCTCTGCCCGGCCCCGTGCGAGACCGCCTGCGTTCTCGGCATCAACCAGGACCCGGTGACCATCAAGAACGTCGAGGTCTCGATCATCGACAAGGCGTGGGAGTCCGGCTACGTCAAGCCGCAGCCGCCCGAGTGGCTGTCGGGCAAGGCGGTCGCCGTCATCGGGTCGGGCCCCGCGGGCCTCGCCGCCGCGCAGCAGCTCACCCGGGCCGGTCACACCGTGGCGGTCTATGAGCGTGCCGACAAGATCGGCGGCCTGCTGCGCTACGGCATCCCCGAGTTCAAGATGGAGAAGAAGCAGGTCGACCAGCGCCTCGGCCAGATGAAGCGCGAGGGGACCATCTTCCGCACCGGGGTCGACGTCGGCACCGACCTCACGGGGCAGCAGCTCCTGGACCGGTACGACGCCGTCGTACTCGCCATCGGGTCGACCGTCCCGCGCGACCTGCCGATGCCCGGGCGCGAGCTCAAGGGCATCCACCAGGCGATGGAATATCTCCCGCAGGCGAACCGGGTCGCGCTCGGCGAGACCGTGGAGGACCAGATCCTCGCCACCGACAAGCACGTCGTCATCATCGGCGGCGGCGACACCGGTGCGGACTGCCTCGGCACCGCGACCCGCCAGGGCGCCAAGAGCGTGACGCAGCTGGAGATCATGCCCGAGCCGCCGGCCGACCGCCCCGCGGGGCAGCCGTGGCCGACGTACCCGATGATCTTCCGGGTCTCCTCGGCCCACGAGGAGAACGGCGAGCGGCTCTACAAGGCTTCGACCAAGGAGTTCCTGGGCGATGCCGACGGCCACGTCCGGGCGCTCAAGCTCGTCGAGGTGGAGTTCCAGGAGGGCAAGCTCGTCGAGATCGCCGGCACCGAGCGCGAGATCCTCGCCGACCTCGTCCTCTTCGCGATGGGCTTCGTCGGACCGCAGAAGCCGGGCCTCGTCGAGCAGCTCGGTGTCGAGCTCGACCCGCGCGGCAACGTCGCCCGTGACGGCGCCTACGCCACCAGCGTCCCGGGTGTCTTCGTCGCCGGTGACGCGGGGCGCGGCCAGTCGCTCATCGTGTGGGCGATCGCCGAGGGCCGTGCCGCGGCTGCGGCGGTCGACACCTTCCTCACCGGCTCGTCGACGCTGCCGGCGCCGATCAAGCCGACGGACCGCCCCCTGATGGTCTGACCCGGCGGCCTGAACCCGCGTCGAGTCGGCGTCTGTGCTCCGTGCACAGGCGCCGATTCGGCGTTCTGGGGACCCGCGCAGCGCGAGATGTGTTAGAACGATCCAACCCGATAGGGTGGAGGCCGTGAGGAGAGCGAAGATCGTCTGCACCCTGGGGCCTGCTGTCGGGACGGAGCGCCGGATCCGGGAGCTCGTGTATGCCGGGATGGACGTCGCGCGGCTCAACATGAGCCACGGCGACCACGAGGAGCACGCGGAGAGGTACCGCCTGGTGCGGGAGGCGTCGGACGCCAGCGGGCACGGCGTCGGCATCTTCGCCGACCTCCAGGGGCCGAAGATCCGGCTCGAGACCTTCGCCGAGGGAGCGGCGACGCTGCGGCGTGGCCAGCAGTGGACGATCACCACGCGAGACGTGCCAGGCGACGACCAGATCTGCGGGACGACCTATAAGGGACTGCCCGGCGACGTGAAGCCCGGCGACCCGATCCTCATCGACGACGGCAAGCTGCGCCTGCGCGTCATCGAGGTGACCGACACCGACGTGGTCACCGAGGTCCTCGTGGGCGGCCCGGTCAGCAACCACAAGGGCATCAACCTCCCCGGGGTGGCCGTCTCCGTCCCGGCCCTGTCCGAGAAGGACGAGGAGGACCTCCGGTTCGCCCTCCGCCTCGGTGTCGACTTCATCGCGCTGAGCTTCGTGCGCAATGCGGCGGACGCCGAGGACGTCCGCCGCATCATGCGCGACGAGGGCGTGATGGTCCCGGTGATCGCCAAGATCGAGAAGCCGCAGGCGATCGACAACCTCGACGAGGTCGTCGACGCCTTCGACATGTTCATGGTCGCCCGCGGAGACCTCGGTGTGGAGTGCCCGCTCGAAGAGGTCCCGTTCCTGCAGAAGCGGATCATCGAGCTGGCGCGGCTCAACGCCAAGCCCGTCATCGTCGCGACCCAGATGCTCGACTCCATGGTCGCCAACCCCTCGCCCACGCGGGCCGAGGCCAACGACGTCGCCAACGCCGTCCTCGATGGTGCCGACGCCGTCATGCTGTCGGCCGAGACGAGCGTCGGCGACTATCCGGTGCACACCGTCGAGACGATGGCGCGGATCATCACCGCCACCGAGGCGCACGCCTTCGCGGCGGGCGGCACCGGCGTCGGCCATCTGAGCCAGATCGACTGGAACCCGCACACCCGCTCCGGCGTCATCGCCAAGGCCGCCGAGGAGGTCGCCGAGCGGGTCGGCGCGCACTATCTCGTCGCGTTCACGACCTCCGGCGACTCCGCCCGTCGGCTCTCGCGCCTGCGCGGCCCGATCCCGCTGCTGGCGTTCACGCCGTTCCCCTCCGTGCGCTCCCAGCTCGCGCTCAGCTGGGGGGTCGAGACCTTCAAGACCGACGAGGTCGAGCACACCGACGAGATGGTGCGCCAGGTCGACGAGCAGCTGCTCCAGATCGGGCGGGTCAAGGAGGGCGACCTCGTCGTCATCATCGCGGGCTCGCCGCCGGGCATCCCCGGCTCCACCAACGCGCTCCGCATCCACCGCATCGGCGACGCGATCAACGAGGTCGCGCCGGCATACCGGCGGGGATGACGGCTGCGCGGCGAGTGCCCCGAGTCGGATTCGAACCGACACTGTGCGGTGTTTGAGACCGCCCTCTCTGCCGTTGGAGTACCGGGGCTCTGCGACGCCCCAACTTACCCGAGCGCCGCGGGCGGATGCGATCGGGGTGAAACATCGATGCCCTACCCTGACACCGTGACCGAGAGCGCCCCTGCCCCGAGCCCGACGCCCGCCCCGCGCACCGTGGTGATCGCGGAGGACGAGGTCCTCATCCGGATGGACCTCAAGGAGATGCTGACGGAGGAGGGCTACGACGTCGTCGGGGAGGCCGGTGACGGCCAGACGGCGATCGACCTCGCGACCGAGAAGCGGCCGGACCTGGTCATCCTCGACGTCAAGATGCCGGTGCTCGACGGCATCTCCGCCGCGGAGGCGATCGCCCGGCAGCGGCTCGCGCCGGTCGTCATGCTGACCGCGTTCTCCCAGCGCGACCTGGTCGAGCGGGCGCGCGACGCGGGCGCGATGGCCTACCTCGTCAAGCCGTTCAGCGTCACCGACCTGGTTCCCGCGATCGAGCTGGCGATGAGCCGCTTCCAGGAGCTTGCGCAACTGGAGAAGGAGGTCGCGGGCCTCCACGACCGACTGGAGACCCGCAAGGCCGTGGACCGCGCGAAGAGCATCCTGCAGTCGGGGCTCAGCCTGAGCGAGCCCGAGGCGTTCCGCTGGATCCAGAAGACCGCCATGGACCTGAGGCTCTCGATGCGCCAGGTGGCCGAGGGCGTCATCGAGCACGGCCCCGGAGACGCGTCGGCGGGCAGCGCCGAGTGACGCTGCCCGCCGAGGAGCGGTGAGGGGCCTTCGCCGCACGGCTCAGGCGACGCCGAGGTAGGCCTCCTTGATGGCCGGGTTGGCCAGCATCTCCTGGCCCGTGCCGGCGTTCGTGATCTGGCCCGTCTCGAGGACGTAGGCGCGGTCCGCGAGAGCGAGCGCCTGGTTGGCGTTCTGCTCGACGAGCAGGACGGTGGTGCCCTGCTCGTTGACCTGCCTGATGATCGTGAAGACCTGGCGGATGAACTGCGGCGCCAGGCCCATCGACGGCTCGTCGAGCAGCAGGATGCGCGGCCGTGACATCAGCGCCCGACCGATCGCGAGCATCTGCTGCTCGCCGCCGGACATGGTGCCGCCCTTCTGGTTGAGCCGCTCCTTGATCCGCGGGAAGAGGTCGAAGACCCGGTCGAGGTCCTCCTTGATCCCGGCCTTGTCCCTCCGGCCGTAGGCGCCCATGTCGAGGTTCTCCATGACCGTCATGGCCGGGAAGATCCCGCGGCCCTCCGGGGCCAGCGAGATGCCCCGCTGGACGCGTCGGTGCCCCTTGAGCTTCGTGATGTCCTCACCCTCGAGCAGGATCGACCCGTGCGAGAGCGAGAGCAGCCCCGCGACGGCGCGCATCGTGCTGGTCTTGCCGGCGCCGTTCGCGCCGATCAACGTGACGACCTCACCCTCCTCCACGGTGATGGAGAGACCGTCGATGGCCTGGATCCGCCCGTAGTGGATGGACATGTCCTTGATCTCAAGCAGGCTCATACCTGAGCCTCCTCTCCCAGGTAGGCGGAGATCACCGCAGGGTTCTCTCGGATCTCCTTGGGCGGGCCCTCGGCCAGCAGCTTGCCGAACTCGAGGACGACGATCCGGTCCGTCACGCCCATGACGAGCTTCATGTCGTGCTCGATGAGCAGGACGGTGTAGCCGTCGTCGCGGATCGTCCTGATGAGCTCCATCAGGTCCTCCTTCTCGGCCGGGTTGAAGCCCGCCGCGGGCTCGTCGAGGCAAAGCAGCTTCGGGTCCGTCGCCAGGGCGCGCGCGATCTCGAGCCGCCGCTGGTGGCCGTAGGGGAGTGCGCTGGCCTTGGTCATCGCGGCCTCGGCGATGCCGACGAACTCGAGCAGGGCCATGCCGCGCTCGATGGTCGACTTCTCTTCACGCCGATGGCGGGGGATCCCCAGCATGGCTCCGAACAAGCTGGTGCGATGGCGGGTGTCGAGGCCCACGGCGACGTTCTCGAGCGCCGTCATCTCGCCCCAGAGGCGGATGTTCTGGAACGTCCGGGCCAGACCCATCCGGGTGATGGTGTGCTGCTTCTTGCGGAGCAGTGACACCCCCTCCAGGCGAACGTCGCCGCCCGACGGCTTGTAGACGCCCGTCATGGCGTTGAAGCAGGTCGTCTTGCCGGCGCCGTTGGGGCCGATGAGCCCGAGGATCTCTCCACGCTTGATGTCGAAGCTCACCGAGTCGAGCGCGGTGAGACCACCGAAGGTCACCGACAGGTTGTCGATCTCGACCAGCGTCTGACCGACACCGACCGCGATGTCACGCTCGGCGGCGGCCTTCTCCGCGGCCTCCGAGTCCAGCGACGGCGGCGCGGCGGGCTCGACGTAGTCCGGGATCACCTCGGGGATCTCGTCGTGGTTCTGGTCGGTCACGACGCGGCCTCCTGAGCGGGGTCGGGGGTCGGTTCAGGCGTACGACGGCGGGCGGCGAGCTCGCGGGTGCGGGCGCGTGCCGCGCGGCCGTAGGCCAGCAGGTGCGCCCGAGCGCCGATCAGGCCCTGCGACCGGAAGATCATCAGGAGCACGAGGGCCACGCCGAAGATGAGGTACTTGTAGTCGGCGATCGACGTGAACCGGTTGGGGATGTAGGACACCAGCGCGCCGCCGATGATGACGCCGAGCTTGTTGCCGGAGCCACCGAGGATGACCGCGCAGAGGAACAGCACCGAGGTGACGACGTCGAACTTCTGGTTGTTGACGAAGCCCACCTGGCCGGCGAAGAGCGCACCCGACAGACCACCGATGGCGGCGCCCGTCGCGAAGGCCCAGATCTTGAACTTGAAGGTCGGGACGCCCATGATCTCGGCGGCGTCCTCGTCCTCGCGGATCGCGATCCAGGCGCGACCCACGCGGCTGCGCTCGATGTTGCCGAGCAGGATCATGACCAGGACGATGATGCCGACGGTCAGCATGTACCACGGCGTGCCGTGGTTGTTGGTGAAGATCGGGATCCCGTCGCTCCCGGTGCCGGGCGGGTGGCCGACCTCCTTGAAGCCCTGCTGGCCGCGCATCGCCGGGATGATCGTGGCCAGCAGTCGGATGATCTCGCCGAAGCCGAGGGTCACGATCGCGAGGTAGTCACCCCGCAGTCGCAGCGTCGGGATGCCGAGGCAGACGCCGAAGACCACCGTGACGAGCATCGCCAGGGGCAGGGTCCACAGGTAGGGAATGTGGACCGCCGAGGAGTCGGGGCTGGTCCACAGCGCCGCGACGTAGGAGCCGACGGCGAAGAAGCCGACGTAACCCAGGTCGAGGAGTCCTGCCTGGCCGACGACCACGTTGAGTCCGAGGGCCACCAGGGCGAAGCGCGCCATGTCGAAGCACGCGAGCGGCCAGTCGTTCCCGGGCTCGGTCGTGATGATCGGCGGGTTGATGACGGGCAGGAAGAAGACGACCGCGGCGATCGGCAGCAGGATCGCCCACTGCTTCACGCGAGGCTGCTGCTCCCACCACTGGTTGAGGCCGGCGAAGCGTCCGGGCTTGTTGGCGTGCTCGGCGAGCTCCTCGAGGTGCTTCTGGGCACCCTCCGAGCCGAGGACGGGTTCGGTGCTCATGCGCGTACCTTCCCGAGGTCGGAGCCGAGGAGTCCGGTGGGCCGGACCATCAGGATCAGGACCAGGACGACGAAGCTCACGACGTCGGTCCACTGCGAGTTGCCGAGCAGGATCTGGCCGTAGTTACCGATCAGGCCGAGCAGCAGGCCGCCGACGAGGGCGCCGCGGATGTTGCCGATGCCGCCGAGGACGGCGGCGGTGAACGCCTTGATGCCGAGGATGAAACCGCCGTTGTAGATGACCCCCGAGGGCACCTTCATCACGTAGAAGAGCGACGCCGCGCCGGCGAGGAGACCGCCGATGACGAACGTCGTCACGATGATGCGCTCGCGGTCGACTCCCATCAGCGTGGCGGTGTCGGGGTCCTGGGCGACAGCACGGACGCCGCGACCCAGGCGCGTGCGGCGGACGAACTGGTCGGTGAGGACCATCATCACGACGGCCGCGACGACGATGAGGATCTGCTGGGAGTCGACGGTCGCACCGAAGACGGTGAACACCGGCTGCGGGATGAACATCGTGACCGACTCCTCCGCGGAGGCGCCACGCCAGAGGTAGATGAGGTACTGGATGGCGAAGGAGGCACCGATCGCGGTGATCAGGAAGGCCAGCCGCGAGGCGTTCCGCGAGCGCAGCGGCTTGTAGGCCAGCCGCTCCAAGAGGAACGCCACCACGGCCGAGGCGACCATCGCGGCGACACAGCTGGCCACGAGACAGCCGATGAGCTCGATGACCGGCATCTGGAGCGGCGACGGCCCGAAGCCGAGCGCGCTCAGCGTGAACACGCAGGCGTAGGCGCCGGAGATGAAGACCTCGGAGTGCGCGAAGTTGATCAGGTTCAGCACGCCGTACACGAGGGTGTAGCCCAAGGCGACGAGGGCATAGATCGCCCCGAACGTCAGACCGTCGAAGGTGACCGGCCAGAAGTTCTGACCGAGTGAGGACCAGTCGAAGCTGATCCACTGGTTGTCGATGAGGGGATGTATCACGGGAGGGATCCTCGGTGTTCCGATGAACAGGGGGCTGGGGCGGACGAAGGGGGCCGCCCGACTGGCGGGCGGCCCCCTGCGGTCACGGCCTGCTCGCGGGAGCGGGTCAGCCGATGGAGCCGACGGAGACGATCTTCCCGTCCTGGACCTTGTAGCCGAAGACCGGCGTCTCGGCGAGCTCGCCGGTGGCGTCCCACTTGAGCTTCTTGCTCAGGCCCTGGCCGTCGTAGTTCTTGACGTAGTCCTTGAGCTTGGCGCGGGTCGTGTTGCCGGCGTCGATCCCGGACAGCAGCACCGTGGCGGCGTCGTACGCCTCGACGGAGTAGGTGCCGGGCTCGGCCTTGAACTGCGCCTTGTAGTCCTTCTCGAAGTCCGGGATCAGGTCGCCCGGGAGGCAGGGGCAGGTGAAGTAGGCGTTGCTCGACGAGGAGCCGGCCAGCTTGATGAACTGGTCGTCCTTGACGCCGTCGGGGCCGATGAACGTGCCCTTGTAGCCCTTCGAGACGAGCTGCTGGTCGAGCGGAGCGCCCTCGGCGTAGTAGCCGGAGTAGAAGACGGCGTCCGGCTTCGCGTTCATGATCTTGGAGACCACGGCCGAGAAGTCCTTCTGACCGGTCGTCACCTTGTCGGTGCCGGCGACCTCGTCACCGAGCGCCTTCTGAGCGGTCTCGGAGAGGCCGATGCCGTAGTCGGAGTCGTCCTGGACGACGTAGACGGACTTGGCGCCGAGCTTGTCGGCCAGCGACTTGACCGCCGGGCCCTGGACGTTGTCGTTGCCCAGCGCGCGGAAGAAGGTCGTCCAGCCGTTCTTGGTCAGGCCGGGGTTCGTGGCCGACGGCGTGATGTGGACGAGCCCGGCCTGCTCGAAGATGTTGCCGGTCGCCTGCGACTCGCCCGAGAACGGGAGGCCGACGACCCCGATGATGGCCTTCTCGTTGGTCGCCTGGGTGACCGGACCGGTGGCCTTGTTGGGGTCGCCCTCGGTGTCGAACTTCTTGAACGTCACCTGGCACTTCGGGTTGGCCTTGTTGTGGGCGGTAATCGCCTGCTGGACACCGTTGTAGATGTTGATGCCGAGCTGGGCGTTCGGGCCGGTCTCGGCACCGATGTAGGCGATCGTGGTGCCCGCCGGGCAGGTGGCCTTGCCGTCGCCGGCGGGGTTAGCGGCGTCGGCCGGGACGGTGATCTTGCTCTGAACCGGCAGGTCCTTGAGGTTGCTCCCACCCGCGCTCTCGGTGGAGGCGGTGCCGCAGGCGCTGGCCGCGAGGGCCACCGCGCCGACTGCGGCAGCGAGCTTGAAGGAATGGCGCATCTGGTCTCCGTGTGTCCGGCCCGGTGGGTCTTGGTCCCGTCGGGTGTGAGAGTCGCTGTCGGTGTCACGGTCGTCTCGGGGACGAGCGCTGTCCTGCGCGCGGAGCCTCGGCACGGGGCCCCCTGATCCAGTCGGCAACCGTCGGTCGCCGCCCGAGAGCGCACCGACACCCGACACCCAATCTGCGGGTGTCGGTGGGGGAAGGTTTGTCGCCTCCGACGAGCCTGTCAAGGAGGACACTCGAGTTGTGTCCGAGTCGTCACACGCGGCGACGTGCGCGAAACATTTGCGCGGGACCCGGCCCGGTTCGGAGATTCGTTGCTACAACACCTTCGAGAGGAACGACTTCGTGCGCTCGTTCTGCGGATCGCCGAGAACGGCCGCGGGCGTGCCCTCCTCGACGATCACGCCGCCGTCCATGAAGACGACCTTGTCGCCGACCTCGCGCGCGAAGCCCATCTCGTGGGTGACGACCATCATCGTCATGCCCTCCGTGGCGAGGTCCTTCATGATGGCCAGCACGTCGCCCACGAGCTCGGGATCGAGCGCCGAGGTGGGCTCGTCGAAGAGCATCATGTCGGGGTTCATCGACAGTGCCCGGGCGATCGCGACGCGCTGCTGCTGCCCGCCGGAGAGGTGAGCGGGGTAGGCGTTCTCGCGCTCCGCGAGGCCGACCTTCGCGAGGTTGAGCCGGGCCACCTCGACCGCCTCGGCCCTCGAGCGCTTGAGGACCTTCTGCTGGGCGAGGCAGAGGTTCTTGAGGACGGTCATGTGCGGGAAGAGGTTGAACTGCTGGAACACCATGCCGATCCGCGAGCGGACCGCGTCGAGGTCGGTCTCAGGGTCGGTGATGTCGATGCCCTCGACCAGGATCCGTCCGGAGGTCGGGTCCTCGAGCCGGTTGACGCAGCGCAGGAGTGTCGACTTGCCCGAGCCGGACGGCCCGATCACGCAGACGACCTGCCCGGCGTCCACGCGGAAGTCGATTCCCTTGAGGACCTCGTTGTCGCCGTAGTACTTGTGCAGCTGCGAGACCTCGATGGCAGGTACGTCGCTGGTCGGCTGCTCCTTGGAGAGTGCGGTCATCGGGCCCTCTGCTGCTTCTTCTCCAGCCACGCCACCAGACGGGTGAGCGGCAACGTGATCACCAGGTAGAGCACCGCGGCCATCGTGAGGCTCGTCGCGGTGCCTGCGGACACGCCTGAGTTCATCATGTCCCGCGCAACGTTGGTGAGCTCCCGCGAGCCGACGGTCGCACCCACGAAGGCCAGCAGCGAGGTGTCCTTGATGAGGAGCACCATCTCGTTGGTCAGCGGCGGGATGATGATCCGGAACGCCTGGGGTAGGACGATGAAAGCCATCGTCTTGCCGCTGCTCATGCCCAACGAGCGCGACGCCTCCGTCTGGCCCTTCGGCACCGCCTGGATGCCCGCGCGCAGCGTCTCGGCCATGTAGGCGCCTGCCACGACCACGAGGCCGACCAAGCCGGCGCCGAGTACACCGCCGGGAGGACGCCAGCCGGTGGCGATCGGGAAGCCGAACGCCATTCCCAGGATCGTCACCAGGGCCGGCAGTCCGCGGAAGAACTCGATGTAGGCCGTCGCCACCCAGCGGTAGACCAGCACCTCCGAGAGCTTCATGAGCGCGAGCACGACGGCCAGGACCAGTCCGGCAGCGAACGCGATCACCGTGTAGACGACCGTGTTCTTCACGCCGGTCACGACGAGATCGTGCCAGTTGTGCTTCAGGCCGTCCGCGTTGAAGAAGGTCTCTTGCACCTTCGCCCAGTCCAACGACAGGATCAGTGCGAGCACGACGGCCAGCAGGACGACGTACAGCGCCAGGTGGCGCAGCAGCCGCTTGGTGGAACGCTTCATCGGCACGGTGGCGTCAGCTCACCTTGAAGTACTTGTCGTAGAGCTTCTGGTACTCCCCGTCCTTCTTGAGCTTGGCGAGCTGCTCGTCGACCTCCTTGACCAGCTCGTCATTGCCCTTCTTGGCGGCGAAGCCGTACTCCTCATCGGTGTCGAACTGCTGCACGATCGTGTAGCCGCCCGCCTGCTCGTGGGTCAGGTTGACCGGGAGGTCCTGGAGGAGCGCGTCGACCTGACCGGCCTTGATCGCCTGGAACTCCTCGGCGTCACTGGGGAAGGTGACGATCTTGGCGCCCTTGGCGTTCTTCTCGGCGTAGTCCTTGCCGGTCGTGCCCTGCTGGACGCCGACGTTCTTGCCGGCGAGGTCCTCGATGCTCTTGATCGACGAGCCCTCGGGGACGAGCAGCGACTGCTTGGAGTCGTAGTAGCCGTCGGTGAAGTCGAGGTTCTTCTTGCGGTCGTCGGTGATCGTGAGCGCGCTCGCGACCAGGTCGCAGGTCCCGGCGTTGAGGGCCAGTCCACTCTTGAGACTGTTGAAGTCCTCGTCGAGGACGGCAAGCTTGAGGTCCATGCCCTTGGCGACGGCGTTGACGATGTCGATGTCGAAGCCCTTGAAGCCGAGGGAGGAGCTCTTGTCGAAGTCCTCGAACGGGGCGTAGGGGACATCGCTGCAGACGGTGAGGGTGCCGTCCTTGACGAGCTGGGCGCCCGAGGCGGTCTCGCCACCGGAGCTGCCGCACGCGGACGCGGTCAGGGCAACGGCCGACAACGCGGCCAGGGACACCAGCGAGCGCTTGATCATGGCAGCGAACTCTAACGGCTCAGGCGCGCCACGTCGCCATTGCGAATCGTGTGGAACCGCTCCCACTCTCCTGGTTGATGTCTGTACCAAACCCCGTCGGGCGGCGTACCCTCCGCAAGGACACGTCGGGGGACAACGAGGTGCGGACTCGGACACACCTGTGGGCACAGCTTTGTCGTGGAGAGGGCCGGCGGCATGGAGCGCAGTGAAGCAGTGGCGAGTGGAGTGACAGCGGGTGCGGCGCAGTGAGCCGCACGTTGGTGGCGTTGCGCGAGGCGCACGTCGGTGACGCGAGCTTCCTCGTCGGATTGTGGCAGGACAGCATCCGTCCGGCCGACACCCAGGAGCAGATCGCCGATCTCGAGCTCGTGATCAAGGGCGCCGCCGAGTCGCCCGAGCAGCGGCTCCTGGTCGCGGAGTACGACGGGGAGCGCGCGGGCGCGGTCTACCTCCGCGCCACGACGTTCGGGCCGCTCAACCTCGAGCCGACGGTGCAGGCGTTCTCGCCGCACGTCGTGGACTGCTTCCAGCGCCGCGGCGTGGGACACGCCCTGATGGAGGCCGCCGTGACCTTCGCGGAGGAGCTGGGGATCGGCCACGTCGCCTCCGCGGCGCCGTCGGGCTCCCGTGACGGCAACCGGTTCCTCGCGCGGCTCGGGCTGGGGCCCCAAGGGGTCATCCGGCTCGCGCCGACGGTCACGATCCGCGGCCGGCTCGACGCGGCCAGGCCGTCCGGCCGTGCCCGGGGCAGCCGCAGCCACCTCGGCCAGGTGCTGGCCGCCCGGCGCTCCATGCGGCGGTCCCAGCCCGCGGGCTGAGCCGCCGGTGGAGGAGCCCGCCGGCCGGCGTACGCGATCCGGGGCTCAGGCGAAGCGCTGGGCGTCGACGAGCGAACAGGTGATGCGCGAGGTGCAGACGCGCTTGCCGCGCTCGTCGCTGATGACGATCTCGTACGTCGCCGACGAACGACCCAGATGAGCGGCCGTCGCGACCCCGGTGACGAGGCCCGATGTCGCGGCGCGGTGGTGGGTGGCGTTGATGTCGACCCCGACGGCGACCTTGCCCATGCTGCGCGCGTGGATGCCGGAGCCGATCGATCCGAGGGTCTCCGCGAGGACCACGGAGGCGCCACCGTGGAGCAGCCCGAACGGCTGGGTGTTGCCCTCCACGGGCATCGTTCCGACGATCCGGTCGGCCGAGATCTCGACGAGCTTGACGCCCATCTTCTCGTTGAGCCGGCCCGCGCCCTGCGGAAGGGAGGAGACGAAGGCCTCGATCTGGTCCGGGTCGGTGATGGTCGCGGGCGCCTGCTGGTCGGTCATGGCGCTCATCGTGGCAGACCGGGGCGCGCCGGCGGCCGGGGGACCACACCGGGAGGCTTGTCCGTGGTCGCGGATAGGCTCGGAGGGTGGCTGTGCCTACTGCTCAAACGACGCGTCCCCGTCTCCTGCTGCTCGACGGTCACTCGCTGGCCTACCGAGCGTTCTTCGCGCTCCCGGTGGAGAACTTCTCGACCGTCACCGGGCAGCACACCAACGCCGTCTACGGCTTCACCTCGATGCTGGTCAACGTGCTGCGCGACGAGCAGCCGACCCACGTCGCGGTGGCCTTCGACCTGTCCCGGCAGACCTTCCGCCTGGAGGAGTACTCGGAATACAAGGCGAAGCGCAACAAGACCCCCGACGAGTTCAAGAGCCAGCTGCCCCTCATCCAGCGCCTCCTCGACGCCTTCCGGATCCGGCACCTGACCTACGCCGGCTACGAGGCCGACGACATCATCGCCACCCTGACGACCGAGGCGCTCGCCGAGGGCATGGAGGTGCTGATCCTCACCGGTGACCGCGACTCGCTCCAGTTGGTGACCGAGCAGTCGACAGTGCTCTACCCGATGCGCGGCGTCTCCGACCTGGCGCGGATGACGCCGGAGGCCGTCGAGGCGAAGTACAAGGTGCCGCCGCACCGCTATCCCGAGCTCGCCGCGATCGTCGGCGAGACCTCCGACAACCTGCCCGGGGTCCCGGGCGTCGGGGCGGGCTTCGCGGCGAAGTGGATCAACCAGTTCGACGGCCTCGACAACGTGATCACCCATGCCGACCAGATCACCGGCAAGAAGGGCGAGGCGCTCCGCGCCCACCTGGGGGACGTGATCCGCAACCGGCGGCTCAACGCACTGGTCCGCGACCTGCCACTCGGGGTGGTCCCCGAGGAGCTCGCCCGATCCGAGTGGGACCGCCAGGCCGCGCTCGAGCTGCTCAACGAGCTGGAGTTCCGCGGCGAGTTGCGCACGCGTCTCACGGACGTGCTCGCCCCCGCCGAGGAGGAGCCGGTCGCCGAGTCGGGCTTCGATCTCGAGGGCCGGACGCTCGCGCCCGATGAGGTGGCCGGCTACCTCACCCGGCTCGGTCCGGATCCGGTCGGCGTCCACGTCCGTGGCGCGTGGGGCTCCGGCACCGGCCGCGTCGACGGCCTCGCCATCGCGGAGGCGAGCGGTCAGGCGGCGTACGTCGATGTGGCGGAGCTGGCCCCGGAGGGCGACGAGGCCATCGCCGCGTGGCTGGCGGACGCGGCCCGGCCGAAGGTGCTCCATGACGCGAAGGGCCCGGAGCTGGCGCTGGCCGCCCACGGCTGGCGGCTCGAGGGCCTCGCGAGCGACACCGCCCTGGCGGCCTATCTCGTGGCCCCCGACCAGCGCTCCTACGACCTGGCTGACCTCACGCTGCGTCACCTCAAGCGCGAGCTGAGGCAGGAGGCGGACGACGACCAGGGGGCGCTGTTCGACGAGGGCACGCAGATCGCCGAGACGGCGATGCTGCACGCCCGCGCGGTCCTCGATCTCGCCGCGGAGCTCGACGACGCGGTCGAGAGCGCCGGCGGGACCCGGCTGCTCGCCGAGGTCGAGCTTCCCCTGCTCCACCTGCTGGCACGCATGGAGCAGACCGGCATCGCGGTCGACACCGACCACCTCAATGCGCTCGAGCGCCACTTCGCCGGCGAGGTCAAGCAGGCCGCCGAGGAGGCCTACTCCGTCATCGGCAAGGAGATCAATCTCGGCTCGCCCAAGCAGCTCCAAGTGGTGCTCTTCGACGAGCTCGACATGCCCAAGACGAAGCGCACCAAGACCGGATACACCACCGACGCCGACGCGCTCCAGCAGCTCTACGTCAAGACCGAGCACCCGTTCCTCCTCGCGCTCCTGCGTCACCGCGACGTCACCCGGCTGCGGGTGACCATCGAGGGACTGCTGAAGACCGTCCAGCCCGACGGGCGCATCCACACGACCTTCAACCAGACGATCGCCGCGACCGGGCGGCTCAGCTCGACCGAGCCCAACCTGCAGAACATCCCGATCCGCACCGAGGAGGGCCGCCGCATCCGCGAGGGCTTCGTGGTGGGGCTGGGCTTCGAGTCGCTGATGACCGCGGACTACAGCCAGATCGAGATGCGGATCATGGCCGACCTGTCGCGCGACGAGCTGCTGATCGAGGCGTTCAGGTCCGGGCGCGACTTCCACTCGATCACGGCGGCGCGGGTGTTCGGCGTCGATGCCGACGCGGTCACGACGGAGCAGCGGGCGAAGATCAAGGCGATGAACTACGGCCTCGCCTACGGTCTCTCGGCCTTCGGGCTCTCCCAGCAGCTCGGGATCGAGCCGGCCGAGGCCCGCGGCCTCATGGATGAGTACTTCCTCACCTTCGGCGGCATCCGCGACTACCTGCGCGGCGTCGTCGACGAGGCGCGCAAGACCGGCTTCACCGAGACGATCATGGGACGCCGGCGCTACCTCCCCGACCTGACGAGCGACAACCGTCAGCGCCGTGAGATGGCCGAGCGGATGGCGCTCAACGCGCCGATCCAGGGCTCCGCGGCCGACCTCATCAAGGTCGCCATGCTGCGGGTCCAGGGTGCCCTCGAGACCTCCTCGCTGCGCTCCCGGATGCTGCTGCAGGTCCACGACGAGCTGGTCTTCGAGGTCGCGCAGGGGGAGCGGGAGGCGCTCGAGGCGCTCGTGCGCGAGCAGATGGGAGGCGCGGCCGACCTCGCCGTGCCGCTCGACGTCTCGGTCGGCACCGGCCGGTCGTGGCACGAGGCCGCCCACTGACGGGCGCAGCCGCGCGGCTGCGGCTCAGCCCGCGCCCTCGAGGGCCGGCTCGGGAAGGTCGTCGCGGAGGTGCCAGAGGCTGAGGCCGAGCAGCGAGACCGTCAGCGCGGCGTCCACGGCGCTGACCGTGACCAGGAGCGCGTTGAGCGAGCCGGTCGCGACGCCGATCGCGACGAGGAGCACCACAGCGCCCCAGATGAGGTACGCCGACGCGCGGTGCTGACGGGCCAGGACCGAGTAGACCAGCAGCTGGAGCACGGCGAGGACGGTGCCGAGCACGGCGAACAGCCAGAGCCGGTGCTGGACCGCGGTGTAGTCGGAGCCGCCGATGAAGATCATCGCGACGGGCGAGAGCAGCCAGGCGCCGAGGACGGACACCGCTCCACAGCCGCCCACGGCCGCCAGGCTCACCAGCAGCGACCGGCGGCGCTCGCCCGCCGTCGAGAGCGACGGGAACGCGACGACCACGACGAACTGGGGCAGGAACAGCACCGCCTTCGTGAGGATCAGGCCGCCGGCGTACAGCCCGGACTGGCGGTCGGTGAGCACGTTGCGGGCCAGGACGATGTCGACGTTGGAGAGCACGAAGAAGCCCAGCAGGGCGAACGAGCTGTGCAGCGTCTCGGTCACCGCTGGACGCAGGGGGCCGCGCGTCGCGACGCAGACCGCCGACGTACGGCGCCGCAGGACCCACCAGCCCACGACCGCCGGCGCGACCTGGGCGGCCGCTACGCCGGCCATGGCCGCCGCCTCGGTCGGCCGGAGCACGATGCAGGCCGTCCCGACGGCGACGCGGGGGAGCCCGAGCGCGAGGTAGACGGCGGCGAGCTCGAGCCAGCGTCGTTCACCCTGGAGGATGCCGGCTTGTCCGCCCATCACGGTCAGCGGCACCGCGCACGCGGCCACGAGCAGTGCGGGGATGATGCTGTCGAGCTTGAGGAGATGCCAGACCAGCGGTGAGGCGACCAGCATGACCCCGCCGACGACCGCGCTCGCCCGGTAGGTGACGGCGAGCATGAGGCGCTCGATCTCGCGCCCCCGGTGGGGCTCGGCGGAGACGCGCCGCGCGGCGGTCGCCTGGAGGCCGAGCTGGAAGACGCCGACCACGAGGAGCAGCGCCATCATGCTGGCGACCCCGCCGTACTGGTCGGGGCCGAGAAGGCGCGCAGCCATGATCTGGAAGCCGTAGGTCGCGACGTTCATGACCACGATGCACACCGCGAGGAACCCGCTGCCCTGGAGGAGTGTGCGGAGCCGACCGCGCGGCGGGCGCTGGAGCGTCGTCGTCACGAGGTCCGAGCCTAGGCCAGCAGGTTGGCGCCGAAGATGGCGGTGCCCGGTGTGAGCAGGCCGCGCGTGCGCGACCACCCGCCCCACACCCGGTCGTGGTCGCGCGGCCACTCCGGCTCGGCGAGGTCCGTGAGGGCGAACCCGGCGTCCGCCAGCAGCCTCACCCAGTCCCCGAGGGTGCGGTGGTGCTCGACGTACGACACGATGCCGGTCTCGGCGTCGACCTCGACGTACGGCGTCCGGTCCCAATAGCTCTGGGACGCGACCAGCCCGTCCTCGCCCGGGTCGTCGGGGAACATCCACCGGGTCGGGTGTGTGATCGAGAAGGCGAACCGGCCTCCCGGGCGCAGCACCCGGACCGTCTCGGCGATCGCGTCCTCGATGTCGGCGACGAACTGGAGGGCGCCGAAGGAGCAGAAGACGATGTCGAAGGTGGCGTCGCGGAAGGGCAGGTTCGTCGCCGTGCCCTGGACGGCAGGCACCTCAACGCCGGTCTCGAGGTCGAGCCGGTGAGAGTGCTGAAGCTGGCGGTAGGACAGGTCGAGGCCGATCGCGCGGCCGCCCTTCGTGGCGACCCAGCGTGAGCACTGGCAAGCGCCGGAGCCGAGCTCGAGCACGTCTTTGCCGCCGACGTCTCCGAGGAGGCCCAGCTCGGCCTCGGTGATGCCCTCCGGCCCCCAGACGAAGCCGGCATCACCGAGGAAGGCGCCATGGGTGGCTTGGTACTCGTCCGCGTAGCGGTCCCAGTCGGGGCCGTTGGCCCGCCGTGACTCCTTCTCGGTGACGGGGCGACGCTCCGCGTGAACGGGCCGGTCCGAGCTGTTCGGAGTCTGCTCCACGAAGGGCGAGCATAGGCGCTCGATGATGACCGACGGGCCCGGGCTGGTCAGCCCGGGCCCGCCTCCGCCCCGCCAAGGTGCGGTCAGGTCGTCATCCGAGTCGGATGACGGGTCTCGTGGTGCGTCAGCCCCTCTTCCTGCCGGCGGCGCTCTTGACGTCGACCGGGTTGCTGCCCAGCTTCGTCTCCACGCCGTCGCCCCAGCCGCCGCGGTCGGTGTCGTAGTCGAGCGGGTTGCTCTTCGCCCGCTTGAACTTGGCGTTCTTGCTGCCCGTCACTTCCTGCTTGTCGTTCAGGCCGTCCGCGTCGGTGTCCTTCTTCGTCGGGTCGGTCTTGATGACGAGCGTCTTGGTGACCCACCGGCCCGAGCCCTTGGCGCGGATCCGGAGCTTCACCGTGGTGCCGCGGAGCTCCTGCTTGTCGCTCAGACCCTCGCCGTCGGTGTCCTTCTTGCGGGGGTTGGTCTTGAACAGGAAGGACCTCTTGACGGTGCCGCCGTTCTTCTTGCTCTTGACGACCTTGAGCCAGACGCGGGTGCCGGTGATCTCCTTCTTGTCCGTCAGACCGTCGCCGTCGGTGTCCTTCTTCGTCGGCTTGGTCTTGTACTTGGTGACTTCGGCGCCGTCCTTGAGGCCGTCGCCGTCGGTGTCGGCCTTGGTCGGCTTGGTCTTGTACTTGGTGACTTCGGCGCCGTCCTTGAGGCCGTCGCCGTCGGTGTCGGCCTTGGTCGGCTT